>CAYXFE010000091.1:0-4718 GCA_964464195.1 uncultured Candidatus Bathyarchaeia archaeon | reverse complement strand
TCAACAGCTTCATTAACGCTTGAAACTTCAACCTCAATTTTTTTGGAAAATGAAGCTTTTCGCCTTGCAATTTTTATCGCCTCTTTCACGTTTCCAATTATGGCTATGTGATTATCCTTGATTAGAATCATATCATCCAAGTGTAGACGGTGAGGGTCTCCGCCCCCGAGCCAAACAGCCTTTTTATCGAAATATTCGAGGCCGGGCGCTGTTTTCCTTGTGCATGCTATTATTGTCCTGTATCCTGCAGCCCTCACCTTTCTGATTATTTTGTTTGTTTGGGTCGCTATTCCGCTCATTCTTGAAATTAAATTCAATACTGTTCTCTCAGCGGCTAAAATTGTTTTTGCGTCTCCTTCAAGCTTCATGATGGTTTTTCCGCTTGATATTTTCTGTCCATCCTTTACTTTTGCTTCAACCTTTACTCCTAGACCTTCTAGAAGAATTTTTGCTTCTTCTATGCCCGCGATTACTCCTGATTCTTTGGCTATTATTTCGGCTTCAACTCTTGTTCCGTCTGGTATTAGGATGCTTGTTGTTACGTCGCCTTGCCCCAGATCTTCTTTTAAGAATTCGTACAGTTTTTCCTCAATTATTTTGCGTGGCAAAAACATCTTCTTCTCCCTCCGCTACTTTCAAAATTATTTCTACGGCTTTCTTTAATCCATTAATTTTTAGCACGTTTTCCTGAATCTCTTGCGCTTTTCTGCGAAGCTTTCCGTTTTCGAAAACTTCTTTGACGTTTTGTAGCAACTCATCTTTTGTAAGTTTTGGCTGTTCCTTCAATTTTGCTATGCCTATTTGCGCTGCTCTTTTAGCGTTGTTTTCCTGTTCGGTATGACTTGGCGTAGGAATCAGTATCATCGGCTTGCCATAATACATAGATTGCGATATTGTTCCATGACCAGCTCTAGAAATAACGAGATCGCATGCCTTTAGGTATTCAAATCTTGTTTGATCGTCCATCCAGCGGTAAATGCGTAGATTTCCATGCTGTATAGGGTTTGTCGACGCGTTTGGATAGCCAAGCGACATAACAATTTGATATTGCTCTGGAAAATCCATGAAAAATTTCCTTAATAAACCCGTAAAGTATGCTCTCTCTTTGACTGGTCCGCTTATCGGCGCAAAGATAACTGGTTTATCGCCTAAATTCAATTTCTTTTTCAGCTCTTCTTTGCTTGGAAGCTGTTCTGGGCGGATATTAATTATTGGACCTATAAGCTTAACCTTTTTTCTGTAAGCTTTCGGAATGTTTAGATTACCTAGCGAAATTGTGTATGGGAACGGAAAATCCGGGATTAACGTTAAGCCTGAAGTCCAAATTTTACCTATAAAGGTTAATGAAATCATGTCTGCAAACTTTGCGAGTCTTAGGAATCTTCTACGTCTAGGAATTATCACTTGAAATTGGTTGGTTAAGCATAGGTGAGGAATCCCCAAAAGCCTTGCGGCGATAATTGGTGAAGCCCTAGCATCCGAAACCACCACGTCCGGCTTAAAGGCTTTCATGTATTCCATTTCCGCAATAACCTGCCTAGTTAAAAGATAAGAAGCGATGAACGGTCCTGGATTAGCCGCTGTTCTTGCAAAGTCTATGGTTCCATCAGGCTTAACTTGCGCGGCCACTGGCGGAGCTTCAAAAACTGGAGCATTTTCAGCCTTCAAGAATTTTAGTCCTTCCAAATAGGTTGAAAAAATTGTTTTCGCTCCCATTTTTTCAAGTTCTTTAGCTATTGGATAGCAGCGGCCAACATGGCCTAATCCCAGTCCGCATGGCGAGAAGTAAATGCGCATTGGCCTAGTTCCCGCCAAGCTCTTTTCTGACAATTTCTCCCTTTGGCGAAACTTCCTCAAAAATTATTGCCTGAAACTTGTAAATCTTGGTTCCTTTCATAAGCCAGCAATCCGGTGGAAGTCCAGCCTTCATGCAGCATTGGCATAAAAATTCTTCTTCGTTCCATCGCCATTCAACCGGAACTTGAGGAAGGAGAAGCCCCTTAAAGAAGCCTCTCTCAACTATTAGTCCGTCTCTTCCAATCTTAATTTTTGAAGGATATTCGGAGGGATTTTCAACCTTGATGGGTTCTGGTGGAGTTAGCACGCTCACTTCAAATACTACATGGTCAAGCTCATCAAATGTCATGGGAGGAAAGCGGGGGTCTCTAGTAGCAGAACTTATGGCGGAATCTATTACCGCATTAATTAATGGGTCTGTCGGATACGGATAGCCTATGCATCCCCTAAGCTCTCTACGATTGTTTCTAACAGTATTTATTGTTACAAAGACTCCGCATTTCTCCCTAAGCTTTTCCGGAACATTTTCCGGAGGCTTAATCGTCTCTCCAGTTTTAAGATAGGTTTCAACAGCCTTTCTCGCTAAAGAAACGAGAAGTTTTCCTTCTTCAAGCGTTAGATCAAATGGCAAAGCTTCATCCCGAATCTAAAACTTTATCGATTCTTCCTTGACGCCTTCATTTGTGATTATTAGGAAGTCTACGCCGTCTCCGCTCATTGTGTCCCGGCTTATAGCCGACTTAATTGAACGAATAACCAAGTCCTTCGCCTGGTCTATTGTTAAGCCGTCCTTGTAGCCTTCCTCAAGCAAGCCTATGGCTATTTCGGCTCCGGTTCCGACAGCCGCGAACTTGTCGGGTATTACTGAGCCAAGCGGGTCAAGCGTATACAATGAGCTTCCCTCATCGTCCAATCCGCCGACAATAGTCTGCGTAATTAATGGGAACAGCCGCCTGCTAAACAATAGATTTGAAAGCACCTTGGCGGCTGACCTAACCGAAATTGGCCTTCCATACTCAAGCCTATAGAGGTTAGCGTAAGCGTTAAGCTCTCTTACAAGAATTTGCATGTCTGAAATTAGGCCGGCGCATGCGGCGCCTATGCGGTCTGTAATCTTAAAGACTTTTTTCCCGCCTCTACTCGTTATGAAATAGCCGTATGAAACCCTCTTTTCGGCGGCTAGGACCACGCCTCCGTCGCATACTACGCCTACCGTGGTTGCACCTAGCATATAGTAGGGCGGATATTGCATTTCTCTATCGTCTCTTTCAAACAAGGCATTGCTCCTCCTGTCCGCGGAAGCATATAGGCTGAGAAATATCTAAGTGTTTCTATTCAGTAGACTTATATAAGGCCTGTAATCCACAGATATTTCAAGTTCTAAATGAGGGATTCTATGAGTTTCAAGATTGGCGAAGAATTTAAACCGAATCCAGAATTTAAGCAACTATACTACATTTACTTGCTAATTCTTGTATTGACGCATCTTGCTATACTGATTCCAGTATCAATAGTAGTCTTCATGTATTCCACGGCGGAAATCGGCATCATATTCACTTCTTCAGTTTTTCTTTCATTCTTTATTCCCGTAGCTTTCGCAGCTTATTGGATTGGAAAATATTATGAGTCTATAAGCTATAGGCTTACCGCCAGCGAAATAATTGTAAAACGTGGAGTCTGGTGGAAAAAGGTAAAATTTGTTCCATATAACAGAATAACTAACCTAGAAATACATCAAGGCCCAATTTCGCGAAAGCTCGGGCTGGCAAGAATTTCAATTCAAACAGCAGGATACTCATATGGCGGCGGGCAAGGACGAGGAGCCGAAGCATCCATTCTCGGAGTCAAAAATTATGAGGAAGTTAAGGAGGCAATATTAAAGTTTGTTAGAAGATTTAAGCCAGTTGCAGTCGAAGCGGAGGAAGCTGAACCCGAAGTGACGGCAACCCTAAATCAGCAAGTCATCGAAGAACTCACAAAAATTCGTAAACTTCTAGAAAAAGCCTTAGGGAAAGCGGAAAATGATTAACCTCTACTACGCGAAAATTGGAAATTATTGGTTTGCGGTTGCGTTAGAGAATGAGAAGGTTGTGGCTACTGCCTTCTCGCAAAGCAAAGAACAAGTTTTGAAGCGCCTTCTGAAGAATATACCGTATGATATTCCTTTTCAGTTAGAAGAAGAACCAACTAGTTTGGCTAAGGAAATTCTCAAAGCATTAAAGATGATTTTTGAAGGAAAGGAGATTCAACAAAAATTTAATTTAGAAATGAAATATTTGCCTCCTTACCAAGGAAAAGTTCTCAGACATCTACTTTATGTTCCAGTAGGCTACGTTACAACCTATGGGGCACTCGCCAAAGTTTGCGGCGGAAGTCCAAGAGCTGTCGGTCAAGCCATGGCTAGAAATCCTATGCCCTTACTGATTCCATGCCACAGGGTTGTGCGTTCCGACATGAGCCTTGGCGGTTTCGGATACGGCGTCAAAACTAAATGGGAAATATTGAAGAGGGAAGATAGAGGCTATGAGAATCCCTCAAAAGTTAGGGTTTTTGGAAAAGATTTAATTCTTTATCCAGTCAAGTATGTTAAGTCTCCAAGCTAGGCTGATAAAAATGGCGAAGAGAGCCCTATTCATAGGAAGATTCCAACCATTTCATAAGGGACACTTAGAAGCTGTAAAAATGATTCTTAAAGAAAATGATGAGATTATAATTGCTGTTGGCAGCGCCCAATACAGCCATAAGCTGGAAAATCCGTTTACGGCTGGAGAACGCATAACAATGATAAGAAAAGCCCTAGAAGAGGAGAAAGTAGAGCCTTCGCGAGTGTGGATTATTCCAATTCCTGACGTTCACGTCCACATGATGTGGATTTCAGAAGTAATAGGCTATACGCCGAAATTTAACGTCGTCTACACGAA
>CAYXFE010000090.1:0-4732 GCA_964464195.1 uncultured Candidatus Bathyarchaeia archaeon | reverse complement strand
CCAACAATATGCATCTTTTCAGGAGAAATTCTAAGCGACATTATAAAGTTTATTGATGCTGGACCGCCCGCGCCAGTAACCATTAATCTCTTCATGGGCTATTCTCCATGTAACTCTTAATCACATTTTCAATAACATCAACCGGATTTTCGAGAGAGTCCACCAACGATTCTACATCCCATTTTCTTCCCAAATATTTTTCAGCATATCGCATAACTTGCTGGGGTTCAATAATAAAGATTGGAAAGCCCTTTCTGGCTAAATATTCATTGACGTACATTCCGTCAAAAAGTTTGATTACTATGCTCGGAGTGCCGGCCAAGGCGGCTTCTCTCGAAATTGTTCCGCCTACACTCACTACAAGGTCGGCTTGCGCCGCCAAACTAGCTGAATCCACAAAACCTTTAGGAACCACAAGTCCTTTTCTAGTTTTTTTCTCGTATCTTGGAAGAAAGATTACTGTTCCCAAGGAAGTAAGCTTTTTTGCTATTTTCTCGGTTATATCGCTTACTTTCTCTGCGTATGCTGCTTTAACTTCCATCTGTCTAACAACGATTATTGGTCTTTTAAAGTCAAACTTCATTTTTACCCTAAAATTTTTCATCCATGCAACTTCATCTACGCCGTCAAATTGAATGAGTCTTTTTGCGCCGTAACGATAGATAAGCTGTGCTGGAATAGCCTTTGAAGCAACTATTACGCTGGCTAATGGAACTGTAAGTCTGCTTTGAGCTTCGGCGTGAGGCGTATCAAATGTTGATATTAACGGAATGCCTAATCCGAAGGCAATTCTTGCACATTCGATGGAAACATGCATTATCGCCAAGTTGGGCGGATTTTTCTCAAACATTCTAAAAAGCAAAAGTTGCCTTTTCAAACTTTCTTTAAGTTTAACTGTCTTCGAAGCTGGGGCATATTTCCCAACAACTATTGGCTGTTCGCCTAAAAATTTCGCAAGCGATAACGTGTCGGGATGCCTACGGGTTGTTAATACTACTTCGTGGCCAAGTTTTCGCAATCTCTTGGCTATTGCTATTCCATAACGTATATGCTTGCCCGTTCCAGCATCATACCAAATTTTCATCTGCAACGCCTATACATTGCATATTCCGGAAACATGAGTATTTCATCTTCAAGTTAATAAGTTTGCAAGAACAGCTAAACATGCAAAGATTGCAAATATTCCTGAAACAATCAAAACGAGTTTCCGCTCGGTTGTGGGTTTATAGAAGGCAATTAAAGTTAGAAGACTTTTTCTATGGTCAGAATATAGAATGTTATCTTTCATTTTTAGGGTTGCAGTTTGTCTGAGCAAAAATATGTTTAGTAGCTTTAAGGTAGAGTTAAAGATGTATGGCAGAATTGATATTAGGAGAGCCTGTTCTATATTGGCTATTATTGCATAAGCCGCTATCGTTATGCCCGCCGCAAAAGAACCCGTGTTTCCGACAAAAATTTTCCCTTGAAAATTAAAGAATGCCAAAACAAGATATACTGCTAATGGAATGTAAAGCAAAACTCTATATTCAGGGCTTGAAGCCAACATAAGAGCCATCAAAACTATGGATGGGCAGATAGTTTCAAGCCCATTTAATCCTCCAAGCTGATTAACAGTATTAGTCGTTACTGTAACGATAAGCGGAAGAACAGCGAAATAAAAAATAATTTCGCCTGGTATAATCCAGAAAGAAAGCTTAAAGAAATCTATTTTACCAAAAATGTAAGTTGACATTACAGGTGTGCCTTGCCTAAGAACACCTAAGGGCAAGGCTGCAAACACAGGTAGAAACGCTTTGTATCGCCAACGCAAATCTATCCAGTCATCTAATAGCCCCATAAATCCGCCAAAAAGTATACAGACAGCCAAAGTTAGGGCTGGTGAATTTTGATTCTCATAGGATCCTGTGTAATAGTGAAGGAGAAAAAGGTAGATTGCTGAAATTAAAACGTAAAAAACGCCAAGTCCCGTTGGAACTAGAGGGTTACCCGGTTTATGTCTATCTGGAACCTTTGGAAACAAGGCTACCACTTGACTTTCTACTGATTAGTATCATAATGGACTCTATATATGGCGATTATAGGCACGTATCCACCATATGAATTTAATTGATCCCCTCGCCTTGGATATATAAGCTCAAAATGGGATTTGAAGAATTTATGTTCTGGCTTATCAATTGGGTCAGGTATACTTGCACCCGGATGTCGATCCGAACTCACCTTACATCTTGCATGCTCCATTAGGAGATAAATAAGTGAGTTGTAGAATTTTCCTCCTTTATCGCGTGGAATACGTGTCATATTGTTTTCATACACGTAATCTCCCACATTGATTTCTCGTTGAACTCCGATACTTTCGCATAGGTTCTCTATCTTCTCGGTTGCTTTTCCACTTTTTGCGGATATTTGAAGCATCCATGTCCATTTTCCATAGTCGCCGAAGCCAACAAATGGATAGTCCCTTTGGTCGTCTGGAAATGGCCAGCCGCCATAAGCACTACGTATAGCGTCTCTGGTATAGTCATAAATTACGGTAAAAACAAGTATGTATTCTGGGGGTTTGCTGAATTCTAGGCCTTTATTTGGGGCTTTTAGCGTGCTCAGCAGTTTCAGCGCGTTTGTTTCATTTTCCACGAAAATTCTTCCTATTAGCGCTATTTGAGTGGTGTTAAATGTGTTGTTGTCTGCAACTGATGTTCTATTTGCTTCGACGGTTATCCAGTAGCCGTAATCCCACCAGCTGAAAACAACGGCGTCTGAAGGAAGGTTGTTCTTCATCCATTGCAAGGCATCTATCCATTCAGTAACTGGCTTATTTGGTCTAATTGGCATGCTTCCTGAAAGTAGAGTTGTTGGACTATTAGCATGAGAATATACTCTTGGAAATGGGAATGCAAAGTTGGCCATTAAAATAAGGAAACACATGATTATTGGCACTGCGCTGAATTCTTTTCCAATGAGCCCTGCGTAAATTCTCTTTTTTGGAGCGATGCGAGGAGGCTTCCTAATTAATGTCATGAAGGGCTTAATTAATCCTACAATCCCTAAACCTCCCAGAAGGCCTACGGCCGGAGATGCCAAAACAATTATTCTGACCATGGAACTTGCAAAATAAAGGGATGTTAATCCATATAAGATTAGGAATATGTTCTTATTCGTTAGATTTCCAGCTGCAAAGAAGAAGCCTAGCATCATGAATATTATGGTTATTCCAAATTCATAGTATAGGGAGCTCCAAGACGTCATATGATGTTCCTGAACAGACATTATTAGAGGAGAGCCTTCCCTTGCGAAGGGATTTATGACAGAAATAAACTTGCCGGCTATAGAGCCCATATACCCTAAATAGCTTAGAACGGAGAACCCTCCAATTAACGCTGCAAGGAAGGCTACAATATAAATTATTTTCCATTCAGTTGTTCTAACTCTTCTAACTATTTCACTCAAGCATAGAAGAAGGAATACTGCACCAACTGCCAAGATGGGCGATGAAGTTAAAAATTTAATCCCTGGCCTTGGAAAGCTACTTGCAATGAATAGGCCAATTCCGAAAGTTAGGCTGTAGGTTACAAGTAAGCGTTGGCTGTATCTGCGCAGTATTATCATTATAAGCGCGAAGAGCGCTACTATTCCGATGGGATAAAGTGAGGCGCCCCAAGATAGACATAGGTATCCTAGGGATAGACCTGCAAGTGCGCCGTAAACCATAGAAGAATTAGCGGGCCTTTTCTCGTCTATTGATCTGAGGAAGAATAAGAAGAATAATATTATTGCTAAAACTCCGACTGATTCGTCATCAAAGAATCCAAGTGAGGTTCTAGTTATATAGGTTGGGCTTAAAGCGAGTATAAAGGCTGAAATTAAGCCGACAGTTTTCCCTCCTATTTCTTTTCCGAGAAAGTACATGGCTATGCATGTTACTGCGCCCATAACCGCCGGGAAGATTATGCAGAAATCCTTTAGTGCGATATTTACTCCCATAAAGGAAATTATCATATAGAACGTTGCAGCGGTCAATGGGAGGCCCGGCAAGTTTGTCTTTGGAACATAGGCGCCCCATGGATACCAACGGTTGTAATCACGCCAATCTAACCATGAGAAGTAGCCTTCCTTAACTATTTTTTCGGTAAACCTATACTGAACGAAAGGATCGAATTCAGAAAGGGACATTCCCCAACGTAGCGGTAACAGTCTAACACTTAAGGCTAAAACGAAGATAATTAGCAGAGATGAAAATGTTAAGAGTGTTCCATGCGAGACTTTTGGGAAATTATTCCAAGCTTTTTTTAAGGCGTTAACTATTTTTTCTCTGCTAATCTTCAATGTAGCTATTTCCCCTCATGTTGCTTTCTGTAAATTATTGGATTGCTTTATTTAGGTATTTTGCTATCTTTCTTCATAATGTCTTTAAGTGTTCTTTGTATTGCTGTGGCGTCATTAGATTTTTTAGTTCTTTTTCTAGGTTTTCGGGTTGTATTTTGGCTATCCAGCCTTTTCCGTATGGGTCTTGGTTTACAAGTTCTGGTTTCTCATTTAATTCCGTATTTACTTCGATTATTTCTCCTGATATTGGCGTGTAGATTTCGGAAACTGCCTTCACCGACTCAACTGTTCCTATAGATTCCATTTGTTTGACTTTTCTTCCAACTTCGGGTAAGTCCACAAATACTATTTCATGCAGAGATTTCTGTGCATAATCGGTTATTCCCATGATTGCAGTGTCGCCTTGAACTTT
>CAYXFE010000089.1:0-4769 GCA_964464195.1 uncultured Candidatus Bathyarchaeia archaeon | reverse complement strand
AAACTTTCAGAATCATTCGACCTAATGTGGAAATGGATAGAACTCGCCTCAGGTGGAACAAGAGTTCACTCAAAGGAACTATTGATAAAACGTCTGAAAGAGCAAGGATTAAATCCGGAATCCTTCAAGTACCACCTAAAAACTTTCGATTATGGAATGCCTCCGCATGCGGGTTGGGCGGTAGGCTTCGAAAGACTCATAATGATGCTTACCGGAAAGCAGAACATCCGCGAAGTCGTGCTGTTTCCAAGAGACAGATTTCGACTAGTACCATAACTTTTCTTGAAGATTCTAAATTTCTAAAATCCAGCTTCTATTAAATTTCGAGGCTTCATCAATTCCCTTAAAAACACCGTTGCGTATGAGCCTCTCTGTAGGATAAAAGAGCACTTTATCATTCTCTTTAACGGATTAGCCGAATCTCTGCATGGCTTTTCGTAAGTAAAGTCTATTAAAGGTGTTAGGGCAGCTCTCAACTCTCCTTTTGCGCTTACTTCCCGCATACCCTTTACATAAAAGTCTTCGGGACTAACACTTTCTTTCTCTAGAATTTTCCTTTCTATCTCGCCTTGAATTCCATCTGAAAAATGCTGCCTATAGCCAACGATAGGAATTGCAACTCGAATCCTTCCTTCTTCAGCTAATTTTCGCATTTCCCCGAGATTGCTCTCGTCAACTTTTGCAGCGTACTGAGTTGGAAGCCCTTTCTGATCTACATAAACTATATAATCGCCTGTTTGAGGCTGCCTTAGCGGGATTCCTCTCCTTATTCTTTCGCTTAGAAACTTATTGAAAAGGTAGGATTGATAGGCTTGTGTGAATAGTCTGCGTAGTTGCAGTGGAAGTTTCCTTAGGGCTCCGATGTAATCGTTTGGGTTTTTAACTAGATGCTTCAGCATTAAAATTTCATATTTTAAATGGCGAGGAAACTCTTCTAGGGCTTCTTTAAAATTGTATGTTTCCATAAGCCTTTCTCTGGCCTTTCTTGCCTTTTCATGTTCAAATTCGTGAGGCAAAGCCAAATAGGTCATAACTGCCTTCTCAAAGTCTCCTTTAACAATTTCTTTCCCAACAAGATGGGTTATTGGCCTAACTGTTCCGAATCTTTGATGCCCATAAAAGTTTGGTATTCCGCCTAAATCCTGAATTTCAGCAAGTATGTTTTCAATTCTCTCTTTTGTTTCGGTTATTGAGTGGCTTATGTCTCTTATGGTTATTGTAAATTTATTGCCATACAGATGATAGGGCGAAATCTTAAAGTTTTGATAGCGCAAGGGAACAAGGGTTAATCCGTTAACCTTAACCTTTGCCGCTTTTTCTGGAGTTGCTCCCTTAATGCTTACGTGCTGCGCCGTAACAGCCTTAGCATCCTTAATTCCAGCAATATGCACATCTTTATAGGCTACGCCGAGTTTTCTGGCGATTTCCCTTACGGCAAGCAAATTATCCCAGTTTCGCTTTACAAGCAGACAAACAAGATACTTTCCTTCACCAATAATTAAGGGCGCATTTTCCGGAGAAACCTCGGCTCTTGAACCATCAATTAAAATTTCTTCAACGACAAAATCATCTGTATACCGCCTTATTTTTCCACCTATTCCCAAACTTTTGGTTGCATAAACTTCCATTCCTAACATTTTCTCAAGTTTCGGAACCCTCAAGACTCTTCAACTCATAAAAGCGGAAGCTTCCCAGTAACTTTGTCTATAAGCGTTGATGGAGCCGGCCCGATTCCTAGACATGTGACTGTTCCAGGCGGCAATTCAGTTAATCCTCTATCGCAGATAAGGGCGGTTGGAATATCCAGCTCAATTGCTTCACGTTCAAGCCTCTTTAATTCTTCTTTGTCTTTAACCTTCACCACTATTTTGCATTGCCCCTCATTCATCCATTCCTTCCACCATTCCGGCTTTCTTCTCCTCGCTTGTTCCGCAGCTGAAACCGCAGCATGCCCAACTTGGGCTGCGAGTTTACCTTTACTCATGTTTATGTCGGTTCTAACGGCTATCACTTGCTTATACCTGAATTCAGCCAAGCTTTTAGCTCACCTTCCAGTTATTGCCAACCAAATTAAATGTAGGAGCGGGATTAAACTTTTAGGATGCAATGCAGCCTTTAAGAGAGTTCTGCCCTGAAAGTCTACATCTCCAACTTTAGTCAATATTTCATTCAAATCTGTTTTAATGCAAAGCTGAAAAAGCTTGTCAATTTGCTTGTCCGAAAGCCTATCAAGAATTCTTCTCAGCCTAAGCATAGATTTAAACTCAAAACCCAGTTTACTCTTCCATTCTCTTTGATATTCAGCCAAAAATTCTTCTGAAAAGTTGTTTAGATTCAAAGCCTTAAAAGCGGTTTTTGCAGCTATTTTTGCGCAAATCATTCCTGTTAAGACTCCTCCGCCAGTTGTAGGCTTAACTTGCGAAGCCGCATCGCCAACCACAAGCAAGCCATGGGCATAAGTTTTCTTTATCGGCCCGCCGAGCGGTATTGGATGGAAGCTTAACCTCAAAATTCTGCTTTTACGAAGCTTTTCAGAGGCAATTGGATGCTTATAGATAAAATCGAATAATGCCCTCCTTGGGTTTCCATGCTTAACGGCTAAACCAACCTTTGCTGTTCCATCCCTCCGCGGTATTATCCACGCAAAAAGGCCATGCGCAAACTTTCTGCTCAAATACACCTCAACAAAGTCTTGATTGACCGTTTCCACGTCATCAACTATGGCTTGGCATCCATAAACTAGGTTTTCCGGATTTGGATATGGAAAATTGGCCTTTTTCAGAAGCGCCGCTGAAACTCCCTCAGCATCTATAACAAGTTTCAAATAAACATCTTCACGCGTTTTCTCCCTTAAATTGCGGACAACAATCCCGGCTACCTTTCCATTCTCAATAAGCAATCTTTCAACTCTACATCCCAAATGAAACTTTACACCTAACTTTTCCGCCTCTTCCGCGATTGCCCGGTCAAATAATTCACGATTAACGACCACGGTTACGGGTTCTTCTCGCTTCACAATGAAACTTAATCCGCTTGGAGAATAGAAAACTGCTCCTTTAATCTCATTTTCAATAATTTTTGCCGGAAGCTTTATTCCAAGCATTTTTATGGTTTCAATGTTTAAATGGCCTGCACAATGTGAGGGTTTACCAATCTCGTAATGTTCTTCGAAAACAGTCGTCCTATGAGCAAGTCCAAGCTTTGCTAGATTAAGCGCTGCGAATGCTCCAGCTGGCCCCGCACCGACAATTGCTATTTCTGGCTTCTCCGACACTTCAATCACTTTTCAGCAATATTGAGGCTAAACAACCTTTATAAGTTAGCAGTACAATGTAAGGTAGCCTCGCCTTCTGAACGGCATGATAAAATTAAGGAATTAAGAGGTGAGTTAT
Source organism: uncultured Candidatus Bathyarchaeia archaeon (assembly GCA_964464195.1). Classification (GTDB taxonomy): domain Archaea; phylum Thermoproteota; class Bathyarchaeia; order Bathyarchaeales; family WUQV01; genus CAYXFE01. The sequence goes on along the minus strand of CAYXFE010000089.1, from coordinate 1,377 downwards.
GATGGAAACAAAGAAAAACGCTGATTTACTAATTATCCTCCGTGAGCAGCGGCTATGGCAGATTTTACGCTAATCTATTAGGTCTGCCTCCCTAAGTTTTGCTTCAACATCATGCAAGCCAAGCGCCCGCAAAGTTTCAGGCCTTGGAACTCCGTTTTCATCCCAGCCGACAAGCCTATAATATTCAAGCCTATCCTGCTCGAAAATCTTCCTATCCAAAGTTTTTCCCTTGTAGGGTCCGGTGGGCAGAGGCTCCCAGAATCTAGGTGGATTATCGTCATCGACTTTTGGCTTCCATCGGATGTCCGGACCGCCTAGAAGAAGCATAGCCCTTTGCAAATGCAGTATTCTGAGCGCTTTCTCGCCGTACCATTCTTCTTTGCTAAGCTTCCATCCTGTCACGGCTTCGTAAAACCTGAAGATTTCTACATCTTCAAGTTTAAATGCATTAAAAAAGCAGTAGACAGCCGAATCATGCATTATTGTCTGCAGTTCGCTATTTCCATGGTCAAGCGGAATCATGGCGACTGATGTGTGGTCTCCGGCTTGAACTGAGCATGCATAAGAAATGTTCGTAACGTAGTCTCTTCCGCTTCTTACGCCGTGAGCGCCTATAGCTACGCCTTTCTCATGCACAGCATATCTTGAAACGTCTATTCCCTTCATTTCTCCAATTTTTCTAGCTGCCCTATAGACTCCTTCAGCTAGCACGTCGCCTATTCCCTGTCTATAAGCTATTTTTTCAGCTAAGGCTGCGAATGCCTCTGTATTGCCCCATTTAGGCTCTATTCCATCAAATTCCTCTTTGCTCAATATTCCTTTCTCGTAAAGTTCCGCTGCGAAGCCAAGTACCGCTCCGCCTTGTATTCCGCAGAGTCCAAGCTCATTAATGATATAGGATAAGTAAATGTTATCTTTCGGATTGAAAATTCCAAGATTTGTTCCTAGATAGGCTTCAAGCTCGTAGTCGGGGTTGTCGCATATGGCGCCTTTAAATTTTCCATTCTTTAGAACGGCAATTTTTAGACATGTGATTGGGCAGCCGAAGTCTCCCCAATATTTCTTTACCCAGTATTTATCAAACTCCTCTCCTCTGAAGCTCTCCTCATTATGCCATTCTTCCTGCCAATTCCTAATAGGTTCAGAACTTGTCTCGGCTCCAACACTATAGCCTGCCTTTCCAGTTCCCCAACGCCTAAAACTTTCCATTCCAAAATTTTTCTCAGAAAATTCCTTGAATAGCTCCATTACTTTCTCTTTATCATATACCTCTGGTAGCGGGCCGAAGCCTTTAGCAACTATTGCCTTCAAGTTCTTGGCGCCCATAACTCCGCCATATCCGCCGTAGCCCGCTCCATGCGTATATTTGGCAAGTAC
>CAYXFE010000088.1:0-4785 GCA_964464195.1 uncultured Candidatus Bathyarchaeia archaeon | reverse complement strand
ATAGATTATGAGGAAGCTGAAATAATTGGAAGTTATGGTTAGGGTGAAGTTGACTGGAATCCTTAAGGGAATATCAGGAAAGGAAGCGGTAATTCTAAATTTTGAAAGGCCTACTGCAGTAAAAGAGGTTATTTTTAGGCTTGCTGAAATGTTTTCCATGGAATTTAGGAGAGCCCTAATAGATTCTGAACTTAACAGTCCTAAACCCAATGCTCTCATACTTTTAAATGGAAGGGAGATAAGCGTGCTCCCAAGGGGATTGGAAAGCCAAGTTAAAAATGGAGACGAAATAGTCATTATTCCCGTAACTCATGGTGGATAGAATGGAGATTATTCCAATAAAGACTCCAATTATAAAGCCTAGCAGCAACCTTGCGGAAACAATTTTGGATGCTATGCACGGTCAAGGCTTGGAGCTTCAAGACGGTGACATAATAGCTGTAGCTTCTAAGGCTGTTTCTACAGCAACAAATAGAATAGTCAATTTAAAAGAAATTAAGCCGTCTAAGAAAGCTCTAGAAATTGCGGGAAAATACTCTCTGGAGCCAGAATTCGTCGAGCTTGTTCTAATGGAAAGCGAAAAAATTTACGGAGGGGTCGAAAAGGCAATTTTAACGATGAAGAATGGAATTTTAACTGTTAATGCTGGAATAGACCATAAAAATGTTCCTGAAGGCTATGCATCGCTTTGGCCTAAGAATCCGCAGCTGGAAGCCGACAAATTAAGAAGGCAAATAGAAGGCAAAACCGGAAGAAAAATTGGCATTTTAATAGTTGACAGTGAAGTTTCACCGTTAAGGCTTGGAACACGCGGCTTCGCCTTGGCAATTTCGGGTTTTAAGCCAATAAAAGACTATAGGGGGAAAAGGGACATTTATGGAAAGAGGATAATTATAACGTTGCATTCTTTGGCGGATGACTTAGCTGCGGCTGCACATGCAGTTATGGGAGAATCCGCCGAGCAAGTTCCAGTCGTACTGATTAGAAAAGCACCGATAATTCTGGATGAAAATGCGAAAAGCGATGAAATGATAATAGAAAGCGAAAAATGCGTTTATGCATGTTCATTTAAACTTTGAACCGATACTTTCTCAGAGCTTTTAACGCTGGAACAGTTACCATCGTGGCAGCAGCAGTTGTTATAGCTCTCTCTAAAGGATAGAATAATGTCACTGATTGCCAGACTCCTAGCCAATACCCACCGTCTTTATTGCCTAAATTCAAAATTTCAAAAACTGTGGAACCCACAAGCTGACTGAAAAGGGTTGAAGTGAACATGGTTATTGCGACTCCGAATGTTAGTTTAGTCGCATCATTTTCGGAAATGTTTTTAATAGCCATGGATTGAATCGGAGAAGCCATAATAATCATAGAGATTACGTGCAACCATAGCATTTGAGGCCAAATCCATACGGGTCCAACAAACGGGAAAAAACTGAAGAAGATAAAGATTAGGAGATAGGAGAAAACGCATTCTGCTTGTTTTTTATTTTTGAGGGCTCCAGCACACAATGCGGCGGCGATATGCGGTACCGGACTGAAGAGGCCCAAAGCTCCCTGCCCGAAGTTTACGGCTATGCTTGCCAATCCACCGATGAGTGTGGCTAATCCTCCTAGAAATGCACCTAAAATTAGGCCGGTTATGAGCGACATTATTGTGCCGGCGCTTATAGTCCTTGATTCAGCGCCAATAACTGGGAAAAGGGGAATGTGCGAAGTAGCCGCGTATAGGGCTGCAAAGCAAACAATTAATGCTATTTCTCTTGATGAAAGCTTTCTCATTTGAATAGCGTGGTTTCAGAAGACATTTAAAAGCGTTGTTATTATATGTTCTCACTAACCCTAAATATGCGAAGCAATCATTAATTTTTGACATGGGAAAATGCAGAATTTGCGGCGAGACTTCTCCGCTTATATCTGACAAGCTTGGATTATGCAAGAAGTGTATTGTTGAAAGACCTGATGAGGCGCTGCCTATCGCCGAAGAAGTTCATGCAAGAAGCCGTCTAGCTTTTGGGCTTCCGCCAAAGCCTCCACAAAATCCGAATGGAATTTTATGCGGGATATGCCAAAACAACTGTAAAATAGGCGAGGGAGAGACTGGCTACTGCGGTCTGGTCAAGAATGTTGATGGAAGGCTTGTGCGTTTGGCTGGAACGCCGGAAAAGGGACTTTTAGAATGGTATTATGACCCTCTTCCTACCAATTGTGTTGCATGGTGGTTCTGTCCTGGATGTACGGGAAGGGGATATCCAAAATATGCCATTCATCCATACGCTGAAACTGACCATTCAAATTTGGCTGTTTTCTATGGAAGCTGCAGCTACGACTGCCTATACTGCCAAAACTGGCATTATAGAAGGCTTGCAAGCAAATTGAAGCCAACCATAAGCTCTGAAAGCCTAGCTAAAAAAGCGGATGCTCATGTTTCATGCATATGCTATTTTGGAGGCGACCCCTCTACGCAGGCATTGCATGCAATTAAGACAAGTCGGCTTGCAATTGAAAGAGCCGAGAGAGAAGGGCGAATTATGAGGATATGCTGGGAAACAAACGGATATTTCAATAGGAAAATAGCCTTGGAGGCAGCTGAGCTTTCATTAAAAAGCGGAGGCATAGTAAAGTTTGATTTGAAGTTTTGGAACGAAAATTTAAACTTGGCAATTTGCGGCGTCAGCAACAAGCCGACCTTCGAAAACTTTAGGCTTATAGGCGAAAAATTCTTTGAGAAAAGACCTGAGGTGCCTGTTTTAACGGCTAGCACACTTCTTGTTCCGGGCTATGTTGATGAGGAGGAGGTTGAGCAGATAGCCAAATTCATAGCTGAGATTAATCCGGCTATCCCCTACTCTTTGCTGGCGTTTTATCCGTGCTATGTTATTGATGATTTACCGACCACAAGCCGTAAACTAGCATATAAATGCTATGAAAGGGCTAAAAAGCATCTGGAAAACGTTAGAATAGGAAACGTTCATTTGCTTTCCTAGAAGAAACATTAGGAAAATTATTTAAGGGATTCAGCCAAATATGGTTAGCCTAGGGGATAATTCAGAATGAGAGCAGATATTCCCTTGTATGTAATAGCCGTAATATGCTTTGGCTTGGCGGTAGGCCTTCACTTGTATTCAACGATGGTAAGCGAAGTAGCCTCGACATATACCGTGATACTGGCGGTGTTAGGCGCAATATTTGCTGGAGTAGGATACTCCATGAGACCTAGACAAATTGAAACAGTAGAAGCAGTAAAAGAAACAACCGCGAAAGAAGCAGTAACAGAGACTGAAACGAGGTCTTCGTTGCAGCTTGTTGACGTGAAGGGAATAGGCCCCAAAAGGGCGGAGCAACTACGCAGTATAGGAATTCAGAGCGTGGAAGAGTTGGCTAAACAATCTTCTGAGGAACTTTCAAAGAAGGCGAATGTCTCGACTAAAATTGCTGGCAAATGGATAGAAGAAGCAAAAAAGACCCTAGAAGAAGAAAAACAACAAGCTTAATTCAATCTCTTAAACGTTAACTTTGCCTCTAATTTATCATTAGTCAGCGTGGTAAAATGAAAGAAGGAAAAATAGGAAGAATAATTTTCTCCAGAATATTCGAAGACGAAGACCTCTTGGAAGGAATAAAGGAAAGAGTTGAGGAATCAAATGTAAAGGCAGGGCTTCTATTTCTGATAGGAAGCTTAAAGGAGGCTTACTTGGGCTTCTACGAGGAAGGTGAATATAAGAGGATAGAAGTTAAGAAGCCGCTGGAAATAGCATCTTGCATAGGTAATGTATCCATGAAAGAGAACGGAGAACTCGTCGTTCATGCACACATGGTTGTTTCAGACAGAAGCGGAAATTCCTATGGAGGACACTTACTCAAAGGATGCAAAGTCGCAGCGACCGCGGAGCTAATGCTAATCGAAGCGCTCGAAGTAGACTTAAAGAGAAAATTTGAAGACAAATATAAGCTGTATTTGCTTGATATTTAGAAGATAAATGGAATATGAGCATGGAAGCAGTAAATCTTCCAAGATACGTAAGTTTACTGAAAAATTTGAGAGCTGTAATTTTTCTAGACCCAACAAAGAAGGTTCCAGTTGAAGAGATAAAATGGCTAAGGAAGAAATATAGGTATAGAAGCATTGGAATTGCACAGAGTCTTCTATCAGCCTTAAACTCTGAAATCAGAGAATCTTTCATGAAAAAGCCGTTCGAAACTTTGAAATTTCCGTTGTCGGAAATAGAGCAGTTTGTAAGAACAGTATTAAGTGTTGAACTTGAAGTTCCAGAGTATGTTATTGAATCGTTAATTCTCGCTTCATGCTATGTGAACGCATTAGTCGTCTTAGGAAGAGAGTCTTTCCCTGTTCTTAGGCGGTTCGTGGCTTGGGAAATGAAATCGACAGCTGAGCTTCCCGAAAACGAGGTTAAGCGTAATCTGCGCATAGTAGGCTATGCAATATTGGACTTCCATGACAAGGTTATTGCAGAAGCCTACAAAACTCTAAAGGAAACATCAGAAATCATCAATAAAGAAAAAGACTTTCGTAAAGCTAGGAGAAAACTGGAAAAACTTATTGACAAAAGGAGAAAAATGGCTGAAATGGATGGAGAAAAAAGATTTTGGAGGCTAAGGCAAGCGGGGAAAGAAGAAGAAAGAACGGTAATAGCCTATCTTGATGTAGTTCCTCTAATTTCGGAAATTCTCATTCAAAAAAGAGATGAAAAGCTTATTAGCTTTATATGTGGAAGCACTCCGAACCTTAGTATGGCATTAAGCCTAACGCCAACATTCATCTTG
>CAYXFE010000087.1:0-4808 GCA_964464195.1 uncultured Candidatus Bathyarchaeia archaeon | reverse complement strand
TTCGCAAAATCTAATAATCGCGAAGCCTTAAAAGGGTTAACAGTCTAGGCTTTAATCTTATTGAAAGGGTGAATGTGTATGCCTAGACACTTAATCAACTTTAAAGATTGGAGTCGAAATGAACTCCTCGAAATAATTGATAAGTCGATAGACGTTAAGAGGAACCCCGAAAAATATCGTAGCGCGTTGGAAGGCAAGTCGCTGGCTATGATATTTCAGAAAACATCGACAAGAACCAGGGTGTCCTTTGAGGTTGCCATGACCCAGCTTGGCGGACACGCAATTTACCTTGACTGGAGAACAACCCAATTCGTTTTGGCCGACATACGCGATGAAGTGAGATATCTTTCAAGAAATGTTGACTGCATAATGGCGAGGTTGCTGAAAAATTCGGATTTAATGCTTATGGCCGAAGCTTCGCGTGTTCCGGTCATAAATGGATGCGACGAGAAATATCATCCATGCCAAGCCATAACAGACCTCATGACAATGAAAGAAAAGAAAGGAACGCTAGAAGGCGTAAAACTAGTCTATATTGGGGTGCATAACAATGTCTGCAACTCACTAATCGAAATATGCACAAAACTCGGAGTAGAAATTACCACGGTAACGCCAATAATACATGAGCCAGCCATAGACCATCAACTCCTAGAAGAAGCAAAGAAGAGCGGATTCTATAAGACGGAAACAGACGTGAAAAAGGCAGTTAAGGACGCAGATTTCGTCTATACAGACACTTGGGTTGACATGGAACTCTTCCTAGACCCAAAATTCAAAGAGGAGAAGGAAAAGCGAATCAAACTTATGATGCCCTACCAAGTGAACAGCCAGCTTCTGGCTGAAAGCAAAGCCCTAATCATGCATGACATGCCAATCCACAGAGGATACGAAATAAGCGGCGAAGCTGTAGAAAGCCCACGCTCAATCATATACGAACAGGCAGAAAATAGGCTTTATACAGCAAAGGCGATACTGCTGAAGCTTCTAGGAAAATTCTAGGCTACTTCAAAATCATATCAACAAACATTTGAGGATTAAAGACTTCCAAATCATCATAGGTCTGGCCTGTTCCGATATAAATTACGGGTTTTCCAGTCACATGAGTTACGCTTAGAGCTGAGCCTCCCTTAACGTCAGCGTCCACCTTCGTAAGGATGGTTCCATCTATACCAACAGCTTTATCAAATTCTTCAGCCTGCATAACGGCATCATTCCCAGTCAATGCGTCAACTGTCAGAATTGTAAGGTCTGGATTTATTACTCGCTTAATTTTAGCCAATTCATTCATCAGATTTCTGTCCGTCTGAATTCTTCCAGCAGTATCGATTAATACAACGTTTATTCCATGAGCCTTCGCGTAATTTATGGCGTCGTAGGCTACTGCGGCGGGGTCTGCCCCATAAGTATGTTTTATCATCCTTACACCTAAACGCTTGGCGTGTTCGCCTAACTGTTCTATCGAGCCAGCCCTATAGGTGTCGCTGCATGCCAAGACTACTGAATAGCCGTTTTTAGAAAACATTTTGGCAATTTTGGCGATGGTTGTTGTTTTTCCTGTTCCATTTATTCCTACAAAGACTATTACGAGTGGTTCGCCTTTTCTTCTTTTTTCTTCGGCCATTTTAAGCAGGTCTATTTTTTCTCCAGTGTTTAGGATTTCCAGCAGAATCTGTTGAAGAGCTTCCTTAACGATTTTCCTTTTGTCTTCTAAACGTTTTATCTGTCTTCCTTCTAGGCGGCTGGCGAGTTCTTCGCATATTTTTTCAGCTACTGGAAAGGCTACGTCGTTTTCTACTAGGCTAAGTTTGAATTCTTCAAGTATTGGCTGTAGCTTTTCCGCCTTAAGCTCCGTAGTTGTAACCTTATTTATTAGGTTGTTTAGGCCAGCCTTTAGTTTCTCAAACACTCGGCTGCTGCCTCCGAGTTATGCTCCGCGAGATTTCCTCCAGCTTGGCTCTGTCCTCTTGTATTTTTTGGCCTATCTGGGCGAGCTGCTGTTGTAATCTTCCGTAAAGCTTTTCAAGCTCCTCAATTCTTTTTGAGAGGATTTCTTTGGCTTCATTGAATGTTTTCTCTACGGCTACGCCTGCGCCTATGCCTACTACTATTTTTTCTGTGCTTTCAATTTTTGCCTTGATGTATGAGCCGCCGCCTATTGGAACAAGAAGTGAAGTTTCAATTTTCTCTTTTTCCAGTCCTTCCAGATTCATTTTTGCAAGGTTAAGCTCTGTGAGCGCGGCGTTGACGAAGTTTATTCTTGATTGTACAGCTTCAGCCGTGCTTTCAAGTAGGCGCAGTTCAGCCGCAATTTTTCTAAATTCTTCCTCTTCTTTTGACAATATTTTATTCTCCTAGGGCTAATTTTCTTATTATTGGGTCTTCAGCCTCTTCAGGCTTTATCTCTTCAACCTTTAAAATTTTAATGTGCATCCTACTTACTCTATGTTTGCTTCCAAGCTCCATGTAAATTTTTTCTATGGCATGCTCGGGCTTTAGGGCTCTAACTTCCTTTTCAAATTCTGTTCTAAAGTTTGGTTTAGTTATTTTTCCGCTTACGCGAAATATTTTGACTTCACTCATTTTCCTCCACCACGTTTAGGGCATTTCCAATTATGAACATTTCAGGCCCGGTTGTAAGGGAGCCAGCAATTACGTTTCGGCTGTTTCCAACTAGGCCTGTTGCGATGTATGGGATTCCGCAGTTAACTGTTCCTACGTCAACTGGAACCTTTAAAACTTCCTCTAATAGTTTTCTTTCCTCATCCTTAATTAGCGGATGCGCCAACACGCCCCTATTTGTGGCCAGCGCCAAAGAGCCTACGTAGGGCAAGCCGGCTATTTCGCCTGGAACAGCCTCAACGCCCAAAACGTCCGAAATATCTTTTACCTCTTTGGGTTTTAGTCTTGGGTCGACTATTGCTCCTTTATCGTTTGCAAGAACCATATTTCCATAGGCTGTCCGCTTGGTTTCCATAACCTTTATGTTCAAGTCTTTTACAGCAGACTTTATTCTTTCAAGTTCTTCTTCCAATATGAAGTGGGGAAGGAGCATTCCGTATGAGTTTGCGCATACTAGAGCGCCTAGCAAAACTGAATTTCCAATGTTCGTTTTGATTAGTGGAACTCCCAGCCATTTTTCTATTTTTTTCGCTTTTGTTTCCGGAGTTTGCGTTGGAACCATAGCTAGTTGGTCGTTTGCAAGGATGTATACGCCTATGCTTGCTGTTCCGAAGATGCTGAGGAGATGTATTCCCAACTTAGTCTCCTTCAGCGAGATAAACAGTTACATTTCCGTCTCTATCCTTGACGGCTCTAACCCTAACCTTTCTCGGAGGCTTCTCTATTCCCCTACGCCAAACCCACTCATTAACCTCATTACTAATGATAACGCGGCCTTCTTCCTCCTCTTCCTCTTCAAGGGGAACCTTCCAGCCTACCTTCATGTGACGCTGAATAAAGCTTCGAATAATACGAATTGCGCGGGGAACTCTATGCTTGCGTGGGCTTCTCCACGCTTCACGTAAAGGAATCGTATATATTCTTTCTTCAACTATTTCTTCTTCTGGAATTTCCTCTCTTCTTCTGAGGCTGACTTCTTCAGCTTCTTCTTTGATTTCCTCGACTTCTTCCTCTGGGGCAGCTTCCTTTTCTTCTTCAGCCTTTTCCTCCATTTCTTCGACGGTTTCTTCTTTAACTTCTTCTATGCTTTCTTCAGTCTCTTCAGCTTTTGATTCTTCAGAAGCCTCTTTCTCTACTTCTTCAGCTTCTTTCATTGGCTTTCACCCGGCTAGGCCTTTATTTTGTTTCTTCTCCAATGTCTACGCTTAGGATGCGTCCTAACTTTTCCGTTTGTTTTGGCTATTACCCATGTTGGCACAGCTTGCGCTTGCTTTCCGGCCTTTGCAAGCCTTCTTTTTTTAGCTGTAGGCTTATTTCTCGCCATCTATATCCTCCTTATTCTTATGTCGCGTTTAGTTCCCTGTAAATGCTTTAGAATTATTTTTAGTTGTTCATCTGTTACTGGAATGTTTAGTCTTCCAGCTTGGGCGAGCTGGATTAGTTGGAGTTCAAGTTGAGAGGCGAATTCCGGCTTGACAAGCTTTATATTTGTTAGTCTTTGGCGTGCTTCCGGCGTTAATATTCTTCGCAGAATTGCCTGTTTCTGCATTTCCATTTGTTGCTGCATTTGGGCTTTTCTTTGCTCTTCGGCTAGTCTCTGCTGTAATTCAAGCAGTTTTCTCCGACGAATTTCCTCAAGTTCCTCGTCTTCAGCCATTTTTCCGCCTCTCAACCATACTTTTTAAGTTCGGGAATCTGCTTTTCCAACTCTTTCTTTATTTCAGCCGACAACCTATCTAGGAGACGTCTTCCCTCACGTGAAATTACGCGGCCCTTCCCCTTTACTGTTTCTACTAGGCCGGCAGCCTCTAATTGTTGAAGGGCCTTACGAACTATTGAGCCGCTTCCCTTAACGGCGTGTTCAGGCTTTACGCCATAATCCTTTCTTCCGCCATACTCAGCCCTTAAATGCTCAATTCCTATAGGCCCCTTCAAGTAGACCTTGCGCAGTATGGAGGCGCAGCGGGTATACCACCAGTCTGGGTCTTGAGGCGGCCTTTCCTTATGGACTCCCGTCTTTACGAATGGAGCCCATGCTGGAGGTTCAACTTGGGGCACATTATCCTTTAGGTATCTGGCTAATCTTTCAATCAGCATTTGGGGTGGAACATCATGAGGGGTAGGCAATCTTTAGTTCTCCTCTAGGATTTTCCTCTTGTAAAGACTAAAGGAAACATATAAACATATTT
>CAYXFE010000086.1:0-4835 GCA_964464195.1 uncultured Candidatus Bathyarchaeia archaeon | reverse complement strand
GCGTTGCTGGGCTATGAAGACTTTAACATTGAACGGACAATCGAAAAGATAAAGCCGGACATAATCGCAGTTGGCCATGACCAGAGCGGAATAGAAAGGGAAGTGAGAAGATTCATTGAGGAAAAGGGCCTAAAAATAGAGGTTGTTAAAATTAGGAAGTTTGGAAGGGAAGAGCTTAATAGTTCATCGAAAATTATGCGTAAAATAATTGAGTCATATAAGGGATAAAATTTGGAGAGAAAGCAGCCATCGCTTCTAGAATCTCCCACAATAATGCTTGTACTCGCAAACATTATAGTTTACGTTTATACTTCTATTTTAAGCGGAAATTTTCTTAAAACAAGCATGAACGTAATGTCTAGTCTAGGGCAATTCAATTATTACGTGTTAAATTATGGATATTACTGGCAGCTGTTCACTTCAATGTTTGTTCATGCAAACCTAGCGCATCTAGCTAACAATATGATTTTTCTCTTAATATTTGGTTTAAGAGCCGAAGAATTATTTACTGAAAAAGAATATTTGGCAATATATTTTGTTTCGGGACTTTTCGGCAACATTTTAACCCTGTTACTCGGGCCACACGTGGTTTCTGTAGGGGCTTCCGGTGCTATTTTCGGTGTGTTTGGTGCATGCATAGTTTATATTTATCAGTCGATAATAGCTGTGGCCTTTTATTCAATTATTCTTTTCATGATGAGCACTGGCGCAGGAGTTAATGTATTCGCACATTTTGGCGGGCTTGTAATTGGGCTTTTGCTTGGATATTATTTTGCGAAAATGCGTAGATACAACATAGTTTATAGAGCAGAATATAGAATTTAGCTTATTTTACGGTAGGGTTAATACTTCAACTTTCACTTTGCTTCCGTCATGAAGGCCGAGATGCTTCCTCAAGAAGATTGGCGCAATTACTTCTATTACTGAAGAGTTGTAGTGGCTTCTTAGAGCCATTAGGACTGCACCCTTCACCTTGTTTTGGATTATTGCCGGATAACATTTTACTGGTCCGTATGTTCGGTTTTCGTCTTTGAAGCCTTCTATTTCTATGGCTGGGTAGGCTTCCAGCTCTATTCTTGACTTAACGTCATATTCGGTTGCAAGTTTAAGGTTTAAAGTTCCCGGATAGGGGTCGAAACCCAGCCTTTCAATAAACTGTTTTCTGTATCCATCCCTAGTCACATAGTAGGCGCCTTCACCTAGCCCTGTAAAAACTATTCCTTCTAGGGTTACTGAAGGCGGATATTCGTGTTCCATTATGAATTTAAGGCTTGAATAAAGCCTGCTAAGCTGTTTTAGTCCTTTCTCGCTTATTTTTATCATACAACCTTCAACGCTTACCTTTCTTTCTATCCATCCAAGCCTTTCAAGGTCTATTAGATGCCTAGATGCTGTCTGCTGAGACATACCCATCTTTTTGGCTAGAAAATCAGTTGAAATCTTGATTGTTCTGCGATGGGCGCCCAATTCAGCAAGCTTGTAGAGAGTGAAAATTCTTTTCCATAATTGCGAATCAATGTTGTATCTCTTTTCCATTATCTTCACTTCTACAGACTTTTATAGATGAGTCCCTATAAGTCTTACTTGTAAAAGAGTAAAGACAAAATTTTAAGTAAAAACTACTGCTTGTAAAAAGAAAACTAAACCGAAACAAATAAAGAGCAGAGCCGAAATCAACCGCAAATGTTCATGAGGAATCAGACGAACTATTCCCTTTCCAATAAGAGCTCCAATAATTGTAATCGCTAAGAAGGCTGAAATTACGCCTAGGAAAATCAAAATTGTCTCAGCATATTCAGCAGCAAGCACGATTACGGCCAGCTGGGTCTTATCGCCAAGCTCAGTGAGGGAAACAAAAATTAAGGCTGAAACAAACCCTGAAGCCTTTCCAGATATTTTTAGCCTTTCATTTTTCGCTTCTTTGCGTAGCAAAAGGTAGAGGCCGAAGGCTATGAATATTATTCCACCAGTTATCTGAATCCAGAAAGAAGGTATGGCCTCAGATATGCTCTTTCCAGCTAGGATACTTAATCCATCGATTAAAGCAAAGGCAAGCATGGCTCCGCTTATCACGGATCTCCAGCCATACTTAGAGGATAGGGTTATCACAGCTAGCTGAGTCTTGTCTCCTAGTTCAGTTAAGAATATGAATAAGAATGCTGTAAAGAAGGAGTTTAAGCCCAATTTTCATTCATTTTCTTTATCTTTAAGTCTGAATTCCCACTCACACCAGTAGTCTGGAGGCTTCTCGTCAGGCGGGCAAACTATACATTCAACCTCGAAGTTTGGATTCAACTCCTTGGCAAAGTTCCTTAAATAGCCAAACCTCACTCGCTTGCATGGAAATATCTCTAGTCCCTTTCTAAGCCTAGCCTCCTGAACCCTACAGCTTACAACGCGAAATCTCCCAACATTTTTCGAAGAATCTATTTCAACAGCCTTTTTCGTTTGGTAAAGCGCCCAACTAGTGTTTCGCAGCAGATAAAGCAGAGTTTCGGCATCCTCCACCCTTTCTATGCCTAAAGTTCTTTTTAGGTCTCTGGCCTCAATCTTCGCCAAGATTTTCCAGCAGTTAGCATCAATCTCAGTTGCAGCTTCTGTTCCAAATTTCTCCTCTATTCCAAGAAAGTAGAGGCCGTCCACCCGCCATAAATTTCGAATATGAAGAAAGAATACGTCAAACAGTTTTTCTAACGGCAGCTTCTTCAGCATTTCACGATCATTCTTCTCTTCCAACTCTTCCATCATCGCTTCACCTAGAAGACAATAATTTTATGCTGTATAGCTAATTAATCTATCTCCGCGAGTTTGCTTTTCATTCTGGAATATTGTGTATTCTGAAATACGGTTTAATTTACTTGGAAGCCATGCTTTCTATTGGCGAGGGGAGGCGGCTAGGAAAGGTTCTAGGTGAACTTTATGGAGGACTATTTCGGAAACGAAGTTGAAATAATAAACGGCAAAAAGTGGGACTGGGGAAAATTCAAGTCTACAGAGGGATTCCCAGTCTCCGATAACCTTCTAGACTGGGTTATAGGCCAAGAAAAGGCCCTAAAAGAATGTTATCTCTGTCTAGAAGAATGGGTTCACAAGCTAAAATGTCTACAAAAGGAAAAATGGTTTGAAAAATGGAAGGACCCAAACAAGGAAAAACCTAAAGCAACCAAGATGGTTCCACCCGGCCCCTATCTGCTTCTGCTTGGAGAGCCGGGAACCGGTAAGTCATTGATAGGGAGAGCCCTCGCCGAGTATTTGACGAAGCTCTACAAGAAGCATAATATTCAGCTTCAAGATGTAGTTTGCTGGCCGAACAAGGTTATTCCAAGCGAACCGAAAATTTCATGTCATCCAGCTGGCGAAGGCAAAAAGATAGTTTTGAGGGAAAAGCTTAAGCATGCAAAGAAGGTTTTTCTGCAAAGGCTTGGAATAAGGCTGCTAACCTACTTTCTAATAATAGTTGCCCTGACATTTATTGGAGCAGGCTTCTATTACTTGTGGCAGGAAAAAATAAAGTGGGACATGAACGCGCTTGGGCCTTTCGGCCCGGTTCAGGACGTTTATCAAGGAAACTTTTGGAAATACATGCTTGACGCTTTCGTATCTATAGGTGCCACAACGTTTCTTCCCGCCGGGATGCTGCTAATATTCCTTGTCCTAGTAGTTGTTCTTGGCAGATTCGGATTATTCACCGGAGCAAAAGGAATAGGCGGCGCAAGAGCGCTAGAAAACGTCCCAAAACTCATAGTTGACAATTCAAGCAAGACTGCGCCCTTCGTTGATGCAACTGGCCATCGTTCAGCTCAGCTTTTCGGAAGCATAGCTTGGGACCCGCTCCAAACTGGCGGGTTGGGAACTCCGGAGCATCAGCGAGTAACGGCTGGTGACGTGCATAGGGCGCATCTTGGCATACTTTACATTGATGAGATAAAGAATCTCAGCCCAGAAGAGGCGATTACGCTTTTGACGGTTCTTGAGGATGGACAGCTTCCCATAACCATGCGGAGCAAGTGGCATGATGTTGGAACGGCAGCCATGGCTGTTGCAACCGAGCCTGTTCCATGCATGTGCTTTCTGGTTGGTGCTGGAAACTTTGATAGTATAAGTCAGATACATCCCGCCTTGATGGACAGATTTTACGGATATGGAAAAGTTGTCAGAATGAATGATGACATGCCAAATACGGTTGAGAACCGCAGAAAATATGTACAGTTTATAGCGCAGGAAGTCAAACGATTCCATTTAATACCATTTAGCCGAGAAGCATGCGAAGAAATAATTGATGAAGGCCGAAGAAGAAGCGGAAAAAAGGACGCTTTAACTACTCGGTTTAGGCCTTTAATATCGATTATAAAGACGGCTGCCACCCTCGCCATGCTAGAAGGCGCAAAAATGGTTCAAAGAAGACATGTAAAAGAGGCGATAGAGAAACACTGCAAGACAATTCAGAGGCAAATACTTGAGCATCAAATGCAGGAGAGAGGCAAGTTCTTAGAAATAAAGCCTTACGGAGTGAAAATAGGGCAAATATACGGTTTAGGAGTTGTAATGGACCCATACAGTGGAGAAATGACTGGCAATGTCCTAATAGTCAAGGGATTCCTTGAAAAAAGGAACAAGAAGAACAAGGACTTGAAGGGATACTTTAAGGTGACTGGAATAGCAAAGAAGGGCAAGGAAAAGTTCATAGGTGATAGCATAGCCAAGGTCAGAAGCGTGATACTGCACAAGTATGGAATAGACATAGCTCAAGAATACTTTACGCACATAGACTTCGCCCAAGCCTACGGCGTGGACGGCCCCAGCGCAGGAGTAACAATGGCTATTCTACTATGCTC
>CAYXFE010000085.1:0-4849 GCA_964464195.1 uncultured Candidatus Bathyarchaeia archaeon | reverse complement strand
GGGTCTTGGTCTACGCCGACAGGTATTACTGTAGGCTTTGGCCCTCCAAAATCTTCGTGCTGCGGCAGCAGTATGTCTCCGGCTTGAATTAGAGCCGAAAAGTATAGGCCTATGTTTCTTTCTCCGTAGATTGCCCTCATAGTCGCTAAGGTTACCCTTCTTGCAAATATCATGGCGAAATTGCGTACTCTCATTTCTTTGGATTGCATGTAAATGTAAGCTTTTTTGGGGTCAAGTCCTAATGCGAGGACGTCTGCTATGTTTCCAACTGCTATTTTTTGGCTTTTCTCGAATGGAATGTTATTGTCTTCGTAGGCTTCTATGTCGGCTACGCAATAGAATGTTTTTGCTCCCTGCTTTTGGAAGTATATTATTTCTCTAGCAGTCATTAGTGTGCCTAGGTGGAATTCGCCTGTGGGCTTTATTCCGCTTAGAACAGCGAATTCCCCATTGCTTTCCATAGCCTCTAGAATTCTTTCGAAGTCTCTATGCCCAAAAATTATTCCTCGCCTCATAAACATGTTCGGATTTGGCACTTTTGGAAGAAGCGGCTTGAAGGGTTTAATTCCAAAATCCTTGTATAGCCTTTCATAATCTTCAATTTCTGTTATTCCCCATGGGTCAAGTTTAGTCCTTTCTTCTTTATCGCTCAATTTTGTTCCTCCAATTTTGCAGTTCTATAGTCTTTAAAGAACTTTTAAGTTTAGGCTTAACTCTAATCAAAACAAGAAGGTTTTTTAGGCTGGTTAATGCCAGTCCAGGGCGTGCACCCAAGCACAAGATATATGAGGGTATACTTAAATTTTCTGAAGGGATGAGCAATGACTGAAAAAGCTAAGGTTGATGTAGATTTAAGCCTAGCCTATAGGCTTCTGCACCCAAGAAACACAATTCTTGTGTCATGCGCTGGAAAGGATGGAAAACCCAACATAATTACACTTGCATGGTCCATGCCAGTCTCATTAAATCCTCCGCTAGTTGCGGTAAGCATAGCTCCCAAACGATATTCCCACAAGCTGATAGAAGAAAGCAAGGAATTTGTAATCAACATTCCAACCATGGAAATTGTAAAGGAAACACTTTATTGCGGAAGGGTTTCAGGCAGAAATGTTGACAAGTTTAAAGAAGCCAAACTAACAGCCACACCAGCAAAGAAGGTTAAGGCTCCCATCATTAAGGAATGTATAGCTCATCTTGAATGCGTAGTTGACCAGCAAATCAAAGCTGGAGACCATACGATTTTTCTGGGAAGAGTAGTTGCAGCGTATGCGAATGATGGAGTATTCAGCGAAACATTTGACATAAAGAAGGCTAAGCTGGTCTATCATCTAGGCGGAGACGCTTTTACGACTACAAGCGATGAAGTCGTAACGCCTTCCTAGAACTCGAAGGATTCGCCTGGATTAAGCACTACGACTTTAACTTCCGGAGCTTTTTCTCTAACCAAGCTTACGAATTCATTTGCGGACTGTGCTAAGACGGGAAATGTCATATAGTGCATTGGAACAACGATTTTCGGCTTAATTAGCCTTACAGCTTCTGAAGCTTGTAGAGCACCCATAGTATAGTAGTCGCCTATCGGCAGCAAAGCAACGTCAGGCTTGTAGATTTCTCCAATAAGCTTCATATCGCCAAAAAGACCAGTATCTCCAGCATGATAAACC
The DNA here is from genome assembly GCA_964464195.1 of uncultured Candidatus Bathyarchaeia archaeon. Taxonomy (GTDB): domain Archaea; phylum Thermoproteota; class Bathyarchaeia; order Bathyarchaeales; family WUQV01; genus CAYXFE01. The sequence goes on along the minus strand of CAYXFE010000085.1, from coordinate 3,185 downwards.
GTTTTTCCTTCTCCGCTAATTATAAAGCCTGTTGGAGCGCCTCTCTCGCATGTGTGAAACGCTTGAACCATGGTAACATTTATTCCCTTAACATTCACCGTTCCGCCAATATTAAAGCCCATAGCCTCCCTAACTCCCTTCTCCTGCGCCAAAGCCGCCAGCTCGTAGGTTCCAAGAAAAACAGCGCCCGTTCTCTTACAGATTTCAATTGAATCGCCCAGATGGTCGCCGTGGTCATGCGTAACACATACGATGTCAGCCTTTACAATCTCTGAAGGTTTACATGCAGCCTTCGGATTCCCGCCAAGCCAAGGGTCAACCAAAACTATTTTCCCGTCAAGCTCAATTTCAAATCCAGCATGGCCAAGCCATCTAATCTTCGCCATAAACTCACCTCATATTAATCTAAACCTTTTAATAATTCACACATTTAAAGAAAACGCGTGCAAATCATGATTGACAAGGATGTATTAGAAAAGTATAGGCAGGCCGGGGAGATAGCGGCTGAAGTTAGGGAGGAAATGAAGCGTTATGTAAAGGAAGGAATGCGGATAATTGAAATTTGCGAGAAAGCTGAAAGCCTAATCGAAAAGAAGGGTGGAAAACCAGCCTTTCCATGCAATATTTCAGTAAATGAGATTGCGGCACATTACACCTCTCCGCCTGGCGATGAAAGAATAATTCCAAAAGGCGCTGTTGTAAAAATCGATATAGGCGTTCACATAGACGGCTACATAGCAGACACGGCAACCACGGTTTCATTTAACCCCCAATATAGGGAACTTGTAAAAACTGCGGAAGAAGCCCTAAACAAAGGCATAGAATACGTCCGCGCCGGAGCGTCAAGCTCCGGATTCGGCGCACTAATCCAAAAAACAATAGTTGAGAGAGGCTTCAAGCCTATTTCAAATCTCACGGGGCATAGTATAGGAAGATATCTGATTCATTCGGGAAAATCGTTGCCAAACGTCCCGCACTTTTTCGGCTTCAAATTCAAAGAAGGAGACATCTTCGCCCTAGAGCCGTTCGTCACGTTAGCGGATGCTGCCGGAAAGGTTGAGAACGGAGACTTAGTGACGATTTTTCGGTTCCATAAAAAGAAGAAGGTAAAGGGAATTCACGCCAAGAAACTTTTAGTCTTTATAGAAAGTAATTTTAGAACTCTTCCTTTCGCTGAGAGATGGCTTACCGGAGTTGTTCCAAAGCAAAGCTATAATTCCGCCTTCAAGGAATTGCTTTCATCGAAAAGTCTGGTGAGCTATCCAATATTTGTTGAAGCAAGCAAAAAAGTAGTTGCTCAAGCTGAGCATACAGTTTATGTAAAGAAGAACGGCTGCGAAATTCTCACAGAAAAATAATTGCTAAAATCTAAACCTTTTCTTTTACTTCTCTGTATATGGCTGCTATATACATGTTTTCGTTGCATTTTGGACATTTTTCGTCTGTTTCCTTAAAAACGTAGTCTCCTCGCTTAAATTCTCTTAAATTTTTAAATCCGCATTTTTCGCATATCAGCGTAGTCATAACTGGTTGAGGTTTTATTGATATTCTGATTCGCCTTCTGGTCTGGTAGAGCATGTAGGTTGCTATCGACAAGCCTATAAAGCCTATTAAGAGCCAGCCTAATGCGTTGCCATAATTCCCTCTCGGTATAACCTCGCAAATCGCCAGGAATATGGCTACAAATGATAGTATCAATGTTAAAAAGATGACAACAAGAAAAGCTGTTGAAATTTTAACTTGACTAGACCTTTCCATACCTTTCACTGTCCTATACCTATCGTATTGCCTATACCAGCAATTATAACGGTGTCACCCTCCTTAGTTCTCTCCTTAATCAGCCTCTTTATGCGGTTTATGGCGTTTTCTGCAGCCTCAAAAATTTCCTTTCTCATAGGCGAGACAGCGTCGGCTATATCCTCCTTAATTACTATGGCATTAACCGGAACCTTATACTGCAAGAGGCTTTCCTCAACCTTATATTGTTCTACTCCAGGCCCGCCGATTGCGACTCCTATTCCCTCGGCTACTTCGCCGGTTTTCTCTCCTTCAAGCTTCAGAGCTGCATCAATAATTATTATAGACGCTATTTTTCCATCATTCTCCTCTATTAGCTGTTTTATTGCTTCTCCAGGCTTTGCAACGTTTCCTCCGGGGCCTTCAGCCTTTAAAACGTAGGCTGTTCTCCCCTCAATTGGAACTGTTGCCACAACAACATCTTTTGCGATTTTTCTTTTCTGGTAGCCTCTCATAAGTTTGGCTGCTACAAGCGCTCCGGCTCCATCACCTATCGGTTGACCATAAGCAAACGCCTTTAGAGCGCTCGCGTAGGCTTCTGCCTCTCTCATTATCATAGGCATTATCATTTGAAGCTGCATTATAATATATAGACTAAGAGTCTTCTTTCCAAGCAAGTAATAATGCCTTATAATCTTATATATCATGTTTAAGGCTAAAGCTGCCTCCAGCGTATTCTCCAAATTGTTAACTTGAGTCTCGTCGGCAGCTGGCGCCATAAGCTTAACTTCATCCTTAAATCTGTTATCCCTAACGTCAAGTATGTGCTCAAGCTTCCAGACTACGCGGGCAGGATCCATGCTTACAGGCTGAATCGTAAAATATTCGAGGAATCTATCAACATGTTCGGTGGGATCATCCACCGGCTTTCCGATTTCCCTTATCGTTTCTATTGCAATCTTTCTGCCTTCATCCCTGATGCGCTTAAGCTTATAAAGAGAACCCTCAACTTCCCTAAGCCAAACGTAAAGCTGAATTCTCTGTCCATAAAATATGGAGATAGCAAAGAAGATGTAAATTAAAAGCGTTAATATCCAGCTTAGAGTATCCCCTCCGAATGGTTGATTAAGCTTAACGCAAACTGAAGTTAATGCTGAACTAGATACCATCATATCTAATATATGCACCTCTCAAAAGACTATAAAAAGTAGGTAATAAATTTTGAGGATTACACATAAATTTACTTGAGGACTTTTCCTGTTTCTAAATACCATAGGTAAAGGTCTAGTTCTGCAAGTGTCAAACCTAATTTTTCAGCAATTTTTCTAAGTAGGTTTTCAATTTCGAAATACCTATTTCTAGTGATGGTTTTTGGTTTTTCGATGAGTTTATGTCTGGCTAGAATGTTGATTATGTGATAATCTATTATGGCAAGGTTTACGAAGCCT
>CAYXFE010000084.1:0-4860 GCA_964464195.1 uncultured Candidatus Bathyarchaeia archaeon | reverse complement strand
TTTTGGCTTTTTTCCATTCTTCATATTTAGCGATTATTTCTTCTATCTGTTTTATTATGAAGTCGGCGGCATTTCTGAATGGGACGTCCATTTCTGTTATGGCTTCTTCCAGCTTTTCATAATCCTCTTTTGGAATTGCTACGTATTCGAATTCGCCGGATAGTTGCTCCAGTCTTCTTCTTAGGGCGTCTCTCACGAAGTCTTCGCGGGTTGTGTAGCCTAAATCCTTTCTTTCCCTTATTATTTCGTCCACTTTGTCTAGCAGTTCTTTTGGTAGCATTATTGATGATTGTAGGATTATGCGTAGTGCGTCTGCGTAGGTTAGCATTTTTCCGCTTTGTGCAGTTAACTCGCCAAGTAAGACTGTTAGTCTTTTGTGTGCATCCTTGTAGATTTTTAGGGTTGTGGTTTCTTCCGCCTTGTCCATTATTGTTCGCCTAGTATTATTTGGTTTCTGTTGATATATTTGTTATGTCTTCTATGATTTGTGTAATTCGTGTAACAAGATTAAAATGTATATTTTGTATACAACTTATACAAAGGATGATGAGAATGAAGATATGCCTCACGGTAACAATCGACAAAGAACTCTACAAAGAAATAGAAAGGCTCCGTAAAAGGGAGAAAAGAAGCACATTCGTCGAATATCTGCTCCGCTTAGGGCTGGAAAGATACAAGAAGGGAGAAACAAATGAAAATCCAAGATAAAATAAGAAAAGCAGCCAAAACTCTAATTGAAAAATTAAGGAATACGCCAAGCGAGCTCTACACTTCAACCCAGCAAAGCATAGGACTAACGCCCGAAATATCCTTCGACCAAATGTGGGAAATCTACCTAGCGCAGCCAGCCGCTAAGGCTGCAATCGACTTCAGAGCAGACCAAATTGTCGGCGCAGGATTCTTCACAACCATGAATGAAGATTACAGCGAAAAAAGAGGCGGAAAAACAGCTAAAGAATTCATAGATGAATTCTGCGAAAAAGTAGGCCTAGACCAGCTTTTGCAGGTTGCAGCCAGAAACCTCGTAGCATTTGGAAACGAATTCTGGTGGATAAGACTCGAAGAAGCTGAAGTCGCTTCTATTCCATTGTTTAAGGTTCAGAAAATATCCTTTAGCGAGGGCGTTCCAGCCACACTTCAGCTTTCCTGGGATGTTAAACCACGCCAAATTGGAATGGAGGAAATTGTATGGATGAAGACTCCGCCATACGACAAAAACGGTTTCGGAACAGGCATAATGCAGACTCTTTGCAGAAGCCTAAAGCTAGGCGACGAAACAGTTCGCCCAAGCTTTTCAGAGATAATCGGAAGAATCCAGAACAGCATAATGAGCCAATTCGAAAAGTTTGGAGGCCCAAACGAGCTTTGGATTTTTCCAGGCGTAAACAAAACCGATTTAGAAGCCTACTATGCTAGAATAAAGAATATTCCATCAAGTGGAAGCCGCTTCGTAACCAACGTTGAGGATGCACGCGTGCAGCTGCTTGTTCCAGAAAGAGCCAGAAGCTTCGACTACTACATTGAAACCCTAATGAACGAGTTCTACCTCGGCCTCTCAACTCCACTTCCAAAGCTTTTCACTGCTCCAGGCTTTACAGAAGCCTCCGCCAACGTAGCCGTAAAGGTGGATGAAAAACGCGTAATGGCATTACAGAGACTTTTGAAGCGGACGGTTGAACGGGAACTGTTCATTCCAGTTTTGGCTAAGGCCGGATTCAACCCAGCCAAGGCGAAGGTTAGGCTCAACTGGGGAGTCCCGGAAAAGCCTGAATATACGATTTCCGATGTGCTGAAGGCTTATGAGGACGGGGCAATCTCAAGATTTGAGGTTAGGAAGATTCTGAAAAATTTTGGATGGCCTCTAGAGGAAGGGTCTATTCCGAGTTGAAATTCTGCTTCTATAATTTTCTCCCTTCTCCCCCATCTCAGATTTCAACTCGGAGACAAACCTTCCAAAATTAAAGCTGAAAGGAGGAGGTGAAAATTGGGAAAGAAAACCATTTTAACTGGATTCCTGCTATTCGCCATCCTAACACTTACACTTACAAATCTAAGTAATGCAATAGAAAACATTAAAGTTGAAGGATTAGACCCAAATCTAGCCAGCCTAATCCTACTGCTAAAATACTTGTTCAGCAACTCCGCCATAGCCTTCGCAGTCGGCTACCTACGAAATCTGCTCGGGTTCCTTGAGAACTGGTTTAGAGCAAGGTATAGTAGGGCTGAAATCGAATATGAGCTTGGCAAGCTCGGCGAGACTTGGGCTAAATATCAAGCTGGAATCCTAGCGATAAGCGCATGGCTTCCAGCACCAGCAGCAGCCGCAATAACATTCTTAGCAGACTTAATCACCTCATCAATCCGAAAACTGAGAGAAAAACGATAAACCAACAAAAGCTTTATCTTCTCAATCCCGGTTTTTCTGCTGAACAACGCCCAGCCTTCTGAGGAGAGTAGATTTGAGCGATAAAAAAGAAGAACGCATCACAATGATGCACGGCGCCGGCGGAGCGGTAATGAATAAGCTAATAAAAGATTACATTTTGAAGTTTCTCGGCGGAGGAGAATTTGAGGTTCCCCTCGAAGCCCTAGATGACGCGGCGGTTGTAAACGATATAGTTTTAAAGTCAGATTCGCATGCCGTTAAACCCATATTCTTCCCAGGCGGAGACATAGGAAGACTAGCAATAAGCGGAACAGTAAACGACATAGCCGTTCTAGGCGCAAAACCAATCGCCTTAGCATGCGGATTCATACTTGAGGAGGGCCTACCAATCTCAGACTTCGAGAAAATCCTCAAAAGCATGAAGGAAACATGCAAGGAAGCCGAGGTTCATGTTGTGACTGGCGACACAAAAGTCGTTGAGCATGGCGCCCTAGGCGGATGCATAGTAAACGTTTCAGGAATAGGCTACAGAAGCAAAAACCTAGACCATAACCTGGCAGTTGTTAGACAATTCCGCCCAGATTTCAAGGCTAGATGGATACTAGACTCTAATCTAAGGCCTGGAGACAAAATAATTGTTTCAGGCACGGTAGGCGACCACGGCTTGGCTGTTCTGTCCGCCCAGGAAGGCCTAAGCTTCGGAAGCCAAATAAAATCTGATGTTAAGCCACTAAACAAGCTTGTTGAAAGACTTCTGGGAGTCGGCGGAATAGTGGCCATGAAAGACCCTACGCGAGGCGGCTTATCAAATGCATTAAACGAGCTAAGCGAGAAATCAAAGGTTGGAATACTCGTGTATGAAGAAAAAATTCCAATAAGGAGAGATGTAAAGGCGGCATGCGAAATGTTGGGTATAGACCCGCTTGAGGTTGGGAATGAGGGAAAACTCGTTATAGGCGTAGTTCCGGAAAAAGCCGAAGATGTTCTAGAAGCCCTTAAACAAACTGAGGAGGGGAAGGATGCCCAAATAATAGGTGAAGCGACAAAAGAATTTGACGTAGTAGCCATGCAGACGGTTGTCGGCGGGAAAAGGATATTAACTCCACCAGTAGGCGATCCGGTTCCACGCATATGCTAACGTATTTATGATATGCTTACATTAACACACTGAGGAAACTGGGATATTGCCTAGCAATCAAAAAACAAACGGAAAAAGCGTTATCGAATGGCTTTTAGAGGAGAAAAATCCTTCAGTCCGCTATTTTACTCTTAGAGACTTACTGAATTTAAGAGAAAATAACCCGGAACTAAAGGAGGCTAAGGCAGAAATTTCAAATTCAAAAAAGGTGGAAAGGATATTTTCTAAGCAAAGGCCTGAAGGATATTGGGAGAAATCGTGGAACCCCTACCATCCTAAGTATAAGTCTTCTTATTGGCAGATAATGTTGCTTGGACAATTAGGAATGGACAAAAGCCATAAACGAGTTAGAAAAGCTTGTGAATATATTTTTCAGTTTCAACATGAGGAAGGCGGATTCTCAGCTTATTCTCCTCAATTGGCATTGAAAGAATATGAGCAATTACTTAAAAAAGGTAAAAAATTGCCTCCGCCAGATGATTGGGTTTCCTCCAAAGTTTTTGAACATCAGTATTCATGTCTAACCGGTAATATGGCAGCAGCATTGCTTAGGATGGGGTATATAGATAACTCAAGAGTGAAGAAAGCCTTGGAATGGCTCGTAGAAATCCAGAATGATGACGGTGGATGGCTTTGCCCCTACTGGAAGGCCCACGTGAGAGACAGACACGGATGCTTTTATGGAACAATTTGCCCACTTGAGGCTTTTAGCGAGGTCCCAAGAGAAAATCTGACTAAGAAAATGAAGCAGACAATAGAAAACGGAGCAGAGTTTCTTCTTATGCACAGACTCTTTAAGGCTGACCACCACAACTACAAGATAATCAAACATTCGTGGCTAAAACTTGGTTTCCCCTACTTCTACGGATACAATATTCTAAGAGGACTGGATATATTAACCAAGTTGGGATACATTGAAGATGAACGCTTAAACGACGCTGTAGAAGTTTTGCTGCGAAAGCGTCGTCCGGATGGAAAATGGATTCTTGAAAGCTCTCCAACGGGAAGAATGCAAACCAACATAGAAGTTGTGGGTAGGCCAAGCAAATGGATAACCTTGATTTCCTTGAGAGTCTTGAAACGCCTTAATAAGTTAGAAATAAAATATCAGCTCTAAACCCTTGGCTTTCTGAGGCTCCGACAGCCGCCACCAAATCATGCATTTGTCAATGGCTTCGAATTGTCTACATCATCGCCTCTTCAGGCCATCAACATAAAATTGGAAACGTCAAATTTAGGGATTATGCTATTTCCTCCACAAGTCTGAGACTCTCCCAGCCTTAACAAGCTTCCATTTACCCCAAAAATTAAGCTTGTAGAAATGGAAAAGCCCGCA
>CAYXFE010000083.1:0-4888 GCA_964464195.1 uncultured Candidatus Bathyarchaeia archaeon | reverse complement strand
AGCCAAACAGCAAGAAAAGAAAGAGGTTAAACAAATCAAGAAAGTAAATTTGTTATTTTGGCGCCGGGGGTGGGATTTGAACCCACGCGGGGCGCAAGCCCCACGGGCTGGCAAGGCTTTTGTGCTCTCCAGGCCCGCTCCCTACCGGATTTCCCGCGTTTATGCGCTCTAGGAGACCCCGGCGCATTCCATAAGTCTTGAATATTTTAATGAGTTTTTAATTTTTCGAGATTAGTACGCGGTATCCGCTTTGTCTTGCGTGTACTTGGACGTTTCCGAATGTTTCCATCATCATTTCTTTTACCATTTTTCCGCCTATCTTTGAGCGTACAACTATTTCTAACATTCCATTTTCTTTTAGATGCGTTGGAGCTTTAGCTATTATTTCTCTTACTGTCTCCTTTCCCGCGCTTATTGGCGGATTACAGAGTATTGCCTCAAATTTTAGGTCTTTTACGGGCTCGTATAGGTATCCCTTTTTAACTTCGATATTCCTAACAAAGTTTCTTTTCGCATTTTCTTTCGCGAGAATTATCGCCCTCTCGTTAACGTCAACCATTATTACCTTCAGCTTTGGATTTAACGCAGCGGCAACTATTCCCACCGGGCCGTAGCCGCATCCCAAATCTAGTATTTGGCCTTCTTCAGGCAGAATCATTGATTCGATTAGTAGACGTGTTCCCAAATCTATGCGTTTAGGCGAGAAAACTCCTGAGCATGTTAAAAATTCGAAGTATCTTCCCCTCAAGTAGACGCGTATAATTCCATATTTAGGCTTGACTTGCGGTTTTTCCGAAAAGTAATGCGTTTCGGTCTTCTTCTGCTTGTTAGACACTAGACTCTTTCCTCCACATTTTCGGATAGATTCCTCTAGGCATTAGAACTCGCCTTGTTTTTGCAACGAATCCATGGGTCATCTTTAATATTTCATCAGTTGTGGCTAATGCTGTGGCTAAGGCGACTGCTTCACCCTTTAAGGTAAAGATTGCCACGGTATCGCCTTTCTCGATTCCCGTTTCAACAGAGACCACGCCTGGAGCAGCCAAGTTTGCACCGTGGCATATTGCGTCCACCGCCGAGTCTCTAATATAGATTTTTGGCATGAATTCAAGCGCCTTCTCCATGGGCATAACTATCTTCCTAATTTGCGTATCGTCGCCTTTCTCCTTCCATAATGAGCAATAATAGGATACATCGTAAAGATCTACGCAGTTTGTTTCCTCTGTCAGTGGACCAGCCCTTATCCTTCTTAGCTCCCGCATGTGGGCGCTGCATCCGAGAACCTCGCCTATATCATAGCATAATTTGCGTATGTAGGTCCCGCCTTCGCAGCCAACTCTGAAAAGGACGTTTCTATCCTCAATTTCTAATAGTTCAAGATAATAGATTCGGCGGGTTCGGAGTCTACGCTTAACTGAAGCCCTAACTGGAGGGCGCTGATAAATCTCGCCTACAAACTCCTCGAATACTTTACGTATTTTTTCTTCTGGAACTTCTCCGTGAAGCCTCATTACGCATATGTATTCCTTACCAGCCAGCTGAAACGCTTGAATAACTTTTGTTGCATCTTCGAGAGCTATTGGAAGCACTCCGCTGACCTTGGGATTTCCCCAGCCCTTATAGGGCTTCTAGGGTCCCGCCGTGCCCAGCCTTTTTCACACCTAGAATCTTTCTAATCCAGGCTGTTACTTCGTGGCTCGAAGGCCCGGGAGGCTTGTCCAGATTTATTATTCCAAACCTCAAGTATTCCCTTATTGGTCTTTCTTCCGGTTTGTATCCGTATTTAGGGTCCGTCTTCTCTTCGCTTTTCACTTTTAATTCTCTTTTAATTTGCCATGGCGGAATATCTTTTCGCATAATTTTTCCCTTTTGTCAAATTAAAATGAATTTGGGCTGTGCACTTAAAGTTATGCTAGACTGGTGCCAGCGAAGGCTTAACTATCTTCTTCATTTCCTCAGTTTTTCCAGCTTTTTCCAGAGCCTCCATTACTTCCTCGTCGGATGCTCCGCGTTTTATGTCTATTTTTTCAGTTGTAGGCTCAATGTGATTTATGTTAACCCTTCTCCTTTTAACACCTGTCAATTGTTTGGGGCCTGTAATCAATGCGAAATTCTTGTCTATCACATCTACTATTACGCATTTTCTTCCAGCTTCTCTGCCAGCAATCTTAACGCAGATTCTTCCAACCTCGATAGCAGGCAAGTTTTAATCCTCCAGTGATTGGCTTAGAAGAAATGACATGAACTCATATTTATGTGTCATGCTCCAAGACCATACGATCAATTATCATACATAATGTCTGAAAGACCTCATCAGCATCAAGCTTGTCAGTGTCCAATATTATATGAAATGGAGAAAAATCCTCACCTAATTTGAAACCGTAAAGTCTCCTATATATTTCCCTAGTTTTCTCTTCTCTCTCCATGATAAGCTCCTTTGCTTTCTCAAGGCTAATCTTATCTCTTTTTGCTGCTCTACTTGCGCGAACTTCTAGAGAAGCGTCAAGCCATATCTTGAATCCTTCATCGAAAAGCCAAGGCATAGTCCAGCTATCTAGAATTACATCTCCCTGCTTAGCAGCCTCAATCAGCTTTTCATCAACTCTCTTGTCAAAATCTGGATCTTCTAATCTCTTATTGAGGAAACGTCTTCCCTCCTCGGTTTCCCACCAATCCTCGCCGGAAGGCTTAAAACCAGCCTCAACTGCAAGCTCCTTTAACGCGTCTCCCCCAGAAATATATTTCAATCTGTATTTTTGTGCCAGCTTTTTAGCTACCGTGCTTTTTCCACATCCCGGAAGCCCGCTGATACAAATAATTATCTTTTTCATTTTCTTTCCGTTCAAGCGGCTATTCTAACGGCTTCTTTCAAAAGTTCCCTTAGACAGTTTGCACAGAGCTGTCCACCATACATCCTCATAATTCTTCTTTGGCTTCTCGTTAACTTTCTAAGTTCAGAAGGGTGGCAGCGTGGAATTCCATGAAGCATTTGGCCGCATCTAGAGCATTTAGCAGGCTTAGACTTCTCCTTTTTATAATGAATGGTTGTTCTCCCGCCGGGAACTCTCTTTTGAACTCTTTTCTTGCTTCTTGTTCTGAGGGAAGGTTTCGGCATTTACTCTTCACCCTCTTCGATAGTTATTCCGAAAACTCTGTAAAAAAGGGTTCCAAAGAGAGCAGAGCAGAGAAAGTACCATCCTACTACACCCCAATAACCAGATAGTTGGGCTATTCCAGGAATCCAAGCTATCACTTTAGCCGTGGCGAGGTTCCCCAGAAATAGCCACCAAACTAGGATGTAGCTGAAGGAGATTAGGTAAAGGTATCCCTGAGGCTTCATTATTTTTGCCTGTATTTGAAGCATTCTTCTACGTTTCTTTTCGAATTTTTCTATGGCTTTCTGATCTTTAGTTCTTAGAATTTGGCGGAATTCATTCTGCAGTCTTCTTAACTCCTTTTGAAGTTTTCTATACTCTCTTAAACCTATCATTTTACTTATTAAGAGACGATAGATTCCGGAACTTATCAGTGAGATAATCATGGCTGTTAAGAATATGACCATTGTGACGGCTGGAGCTTGATCTGATAATAGCCATTCTAGCATGAGTTTTCCTCCAATATGTCAAGTATTTCTTTTGCTGCTTCAATTTGTTTGCCGTGGGGGTTTTTAACTATTTTTATTGGAGCGCCAGTTATTGATGCGCACGAAGCAGCAAAATATCTTGAAAATTCAAGTTCTTCTATTATTTCCTCTTTTAGAACTTTATCCCTTTTTCTGTCCGCATCTCTAAATCTTCTTTCTAATATCTCTTCTGGCTTCGCTTCTATTAAAATAAACATTTCCGGCTTCAAAATTTGTAGAACTTTGTAGGGAAGCCCGGCCCAATATCCTTCTTGAGTTCTTATAACCATGTGAGTATCAACTATTAATGTTCCATTGAATTTTTCGGCTTTACTTGCTATTTCTTTTGCGGCGTCAATTTGAAGTTTACTTTGAAAATCTACAGGATGCTTTCTTATGTCATCCCTATGCAGTTCCTTTCCATGTTTCTTTGCCAGCTCAACCATAACTGTTCCGAAATTTATTATCTCAACATTTTCCTTTGCTAGCTTCTTTACTTCTTTACAAATTGTCGATTTCCCTGTTCCCGGAATCCCCGTAACAACTATCAGCTTTCTCATGATTTTCCCTACTTGCCGAAGAATCTTCTTAGGGCAGGATACATGTCCACGGCTCTTTCCTGAATTATAGCCTGATAATACTGGTAGATTATGCCTACTGAAAGCAATATTCCCATTCCACTTCCGAAAACGCCTAGAAAGTCAGAAATAGCCGCTACTAACCCAACAATTATTCCGCCCAAAACAGCTACTGGCGGAATATAACGCTTCAAGAGAGACTCAATGGGTCTAGCCGACCTCCTATAGCCAGGAACCTGCATTCCGGAATCAACAAGCTGTTTAGCCACGGTTGAAGGTCCAAGTCCACCAACTTCAAGCCAAGTAACCGAAAAAATAACGCAGAATATCACAAGTATGGCCGTATAGCCAAAAGCCCTTAATGGATCTTCCATAACCCCGCCAAGCCAGCCAGGAGAAGTCACATAATAAACCAAGCCGCCCGATGGAATCAACTGTCCAGTAACTAGATCTGTTGTATAGGTGCCTAAAAGGCTTGCCCAGAAGTTTCCTCTAAAGTGAGTCCATAAAAGTTGCGAGAAGAAGTATATGTTGGCGAAGAGTGCGGATGCGAATATTACTGGCAAGTTTGAGACATACAGAAGTTTGATTGGATAACGTCCTCTATATCCCCTATACATGGCGTGGGATATTGGAATTTCAACGCGAACTCCTTCAAGGTAAATTATCAAAAAGAATACTATGACGG
>CAYXFE010000082.1:3869-4906 GCA_964464195.1 uncultured Candidatus Bathyarchaeia archaeon | reverse complement strand
TAGGGTCCCCGGGTGGGGTGAATTGATTGTATATGTGATATTTCTCTTTTGGTGAGTATGTTTGGTTAAGGCTGGCAGTGCTAGAACCTTGTATTTGGATGAGGGGTTGTGGCGACGCATTCAGCGGTTGGTTGAGTTGGGCTATGCACGGAATGCAAGTCAGCTTGTTAATCGGATTTTGGCTGAAACGCTGGGTAAGCTGGAGGATTCTGGCGTATCGAGAGATTTGGTTTATGAAACGCTTAAGAGAAGGCACTTATTATTGACGAGGGAGTTAAAAAGTTTAGAAAAGGAATTGAGGGGTTATGGTGGCGATTATGAGGCTCTAGTGGGGCTTGCGGAAGATTTTGGGCTTGATTTTGAGCGTTTAAGTAATGTCGATGAAGTTGTGCCTAAGTTAGTTAAGGAGTGGAAGGGTGGGCGTGGATCCTTACATTTGTTCATAACATTATTGGAGAAGGCTAGGGAGAAGAAGCAGATTGAAAGTAGGCTTGATAGGTTTAGGTTGAAGGCAGAGAATAATATACCATAAATTTTTCTTACGGGCGATCTAGTGCATAGCCAAGTGAAAGATAAGCGTCCAAGGGTTTCTAAACGCTTTCCCAGACACATACAGTTCAGGCATTTGAGGGCTTGCCCCAAATGCGGCCACACCAAACTGGAAATCGTTCATGATGAGAAATACCCGGTTCAAGAGGGAATTATGAGGCTTGTAATTTACCGCTGTCCTAACGGTCATGAAATCAAGCATCGCCAGCTTGTAGTCAGACAGTTTAACGTCCCGCCTAAAGAAAAGTGGGAAGGCTGGTATTAAATGGCCAAGCAATATGGAAGGCCTGTAGCCACATTCACATATTCAAGACGAATAACCAAGATTAGACCCGGAAAAACCAGAGTTCTCAAGCTTAGAGGAAAACGTGTTAAAGTCTACTTAGAGCCGAATGGCCGAACCCTCAAAATCCTTGAAGCACCCAAGGAGCTGGCGCCCCTACTGAAACAAGCCAAGAAAATCAAGATTGAAGACGGAAAACTAAGAC
>CAYXFE010000082.1:0-3859 GCA_964464195.1 uncultured Candidatus Bathyarchaeia archaeon | reverse complement strand
AACACAAAAAAGAGACTCCAAAGGAGCGCGAAGAAAAGTCCAAAGAAGAACTCAAAAAGAAGCCCATTCCTAAGCCCATCGAAAAGAAGCCTGAGCCAAAGCCAGCGCCAGCTCCTCAAAAGCCTAAGCCGCCCAAGAGAAAGGAAACGCCGAGGCCGCTTAGTCCAACTGAAAGAGAAAAAGCAAAGCTGGTTCCGGTTCCGGATAAAGGCCCTATTCCGGCTCCATACATAGATTGGGATGCGATACCGCCATACTGCATGGTTAGAGGCGTGGAATACTATGATTATCCGACTCCTCAAGCGCCGAAAGGAATGCTTTATGAGCTTAGGGAGATGTTTCGGCGCAACCGCCGCTATCAAGACAAGGCGCCTGTAAACGTTCTAATCCTTGGGCCTAAAGGAACCGGAAAAAGCGAGTTGATAAAGAAGTTCGCGGAAGATACGGGCCTTCCATACTGGCAAGTTATGGGCCGAGAAGGAATAACAGCAGACGAATTGCTTGGTCATTGGGAGCTAAGGAACGGTCAAAGCGTCTGGGTAGACGGCATAATTCCGAAAGCCGTTAGATGCGGCGGAATACTTCACTTCGACGAGGCAAACGTGCTGGATCCAGCTATTCTAATGAGATTGGATGAGCTCCTTGACAATAAGCGTCAGCTAAACATGGCGGACCTTAACGGAGAAATAGTCAAGGCTCATCCCGACCTCTTCATCATCTTCACCATGAACCCGCCAACCTATGAAGGCGTAAAGGATTTGCCGGATCCAATCAAAAGCCGGCTCACCAAACGATACGTCATGAATTATCCGCCATTAACCCTGGAAATGGAAGTTCTAAAAAGGAAGATGGGACTGTCTGATAGACAGCTGAAAATTTTGAAGGATGGGACGGTTAGGGGATCACTGGCCAGAGACATTCAAGACTTAATGAAGATTGTAAGCAACTTGAGAAAGCAGGAGGATTTAAGCTATACTCCAAGCATGAGGGAGACCCAAGGCTTCGTTCAGGACCTGCTTGAAGGCGACGACTTCTGGACGGCGTTCGACAGAAACATCAAGGGAATTTATTGGGGTGAGGAAGCCGACCGTATAGAGGAGGCCCTCAGAGCAGTGAGGCCTAGAAGATAAAGGGATGCTTATGGCCAGATATAGAGTTGGCTCAAAACTTGAGTACAAGCCTGAAAGAAGCGTTGGCAAACTTAAAAGCTCAGCCACACGGAAGCCGCGGTCTTCATGGCGGACATGGAGTCCCTTCGGGAGGCCGAAAGCAACAAGGCTTGCCTTAAACATTATGGACATAGCCAGCTTCCTGGGGAGATATCTCAGCGGAAGAAAGGAAGTAGCGGTTTCAGCCCATCGCACGGGAGCATTCTCAACATCTCTTGAACAGCAGCATATCCGAGGCCGGCCTAGGCCCTTATACAGGATAAGAATCCCGAAATGGGATGATTACAAGGTTAATCTGGACGAGTTCAGCAAATATAGGCTTTTCCGGCACGGCGTTTATCATGAGGCTATGCATGTGAGGTATACTCCTCCGCTTCTTATAGTCGGCTTCGGGAAAAATGAGCCGACTATATATCGGGAGGTAATGAATGTAATAGAGGACCGCCGCATCGAGGATCTCGGCCAAGAAGAATGGCCCGGATATCTTCCGGAACGTCTCTTCGTTCAGGCCTATGCCTATGCGGTAAGACCGGATGTCGGCGCACTTTACAATCTTAACCTTCCTGAAGATCACCCTGAGAACCAGAGGGCAGTGTTTGAAGCTTTCCTGCAGCGAATGCTGATTGGCAGAATTAAAGGCGAGGATAGGCTGCCGGCGCAATTAAGAAGCAAAATTGAAAAAGTAGCCGAAAAAATTGAGAAGGCCCTTAAAAGGTTGAAAAAGAGCAAAGAAGACTTGAATAGAGTTTATGATGAAGTTGCAGAGCTAACAAGGATGACCGTGAAGGAACTAAACCTCGAACCTAAGTATCATATACAGTTAAACAATTCTGGAAGCCAAAGCTCATGGGATGACACCTTCACTTCAGACTCGACTAAACCTAAGAAAGAGTTGCAGCAAGACATGGAAGAATTCTTCCAAGAGAAAGAGAAGGAAGCCGTGAAAGAGCGTAGAGGCAGGGAGATCAAGAAGAAGAACCCAAACATCGTAACCGACGAGGATGTACAGCAGGCTAGACACGGCTCAGCCGATGTCCAAACAGAATTCACTAAGGTTAAGTCTGGCAAGACAATGCCAAAAGAGCTGGAGTTCGGATGGGCCTCAGCAGTAAGCAGAAGCTCAGCATCACCATTTAGGGATCAGGGCTTCATCTCAAAGATGAAGACGCTTCTGAAGGATTGGCGAATAGGCTACAGAGACTTATACGCTAAAGCCGGCTCCAAACTCAGCATTCCAGCCTACATTAGAACACGCGGAAAAGAAGCCTTCAAAAGACGTATTAAAACCTCGGCTAAAGGCCAGAAAGTCCTAGTTATTGCGGATTTAAGCGGCTCCATAAAGGATTCCGAACACAAGTACAAGACGGCGCTAATCAGCAGCTTGGAAGTAATAGACAGCATAGGCGTAAAGACGGCCCTATTCACCTTTGCGACAGATCCATCCCTCGGAGACGGATTCTACGCCGTCAAAACATTCGAGGAGCCAAGATGGACTGCTAACCACAGCTCAAAACTAGCCGCTCTCCTAGCTGAATATCCATGCACGCCAACCGCCGATGTATACAGACTGCTGAACGATTATATCCAGAAGCATAAGCCACAAATCACCGTGACAGTAACCGATGGAGCTCCCGACAACGCCGTTGCAACTGCAAATGAGGTGAGAAAACTGAAAAGGCATACCAGAATGGTGGCGTTCGGCATAGCGACCGGAGTTATAAAACATAAGGATATGAAGCAGATGCTCAAAAAGTTCGGCTACAACAGAAGCGTGGCCGTCCGAGACATCCATGAACTTCCGCCTAAACTCGTTAAGCTAATCGCTCCCTACTAGAGGTGAACGATGTGACCCGATATAGAAGAGTATATTCCGCATCATACGCACAGCCAAGAAGAATTTCTCCGTCAACTCACCTTCAATTCCGAGAAAAATGGGATAAAAGCCTAGACGAAGCATTAAAGCGCGCCGCAAAACTGCGTAGGGAAGGCTGGCACGTCGAATTAAACCGGGGCGCCCTAACAAAAAGTCAGGCCGCGAGAATAGCCAAAAGGCTGGAGTTAGAGGCTGAAGTAGAACTTATTCCAATAACTGAATGGATGGGCCAAGAAATAGTGTTTATCGCCTATAAGGAAAAGTCCAAGCCGAAAACTAAAGTGACAGATAAAACCGGTGCAGCTTCAAACGCCCTTTCAAAAGAGCAATTATTCGAAAGGTTCAGGAGAATCTGCCTTAAGAGCAAAGAGCCCTCGCCTGAGCATCTCGCAGAAGGCTACATGATGGATGACCACTGGGTGATGGCAGCCGTAGCCGAAAATTCAACCTCAACGCTTGCCAAACAGAGAGACAAGCTCCAAAATAATGTGAGCACGCTGATATACGCCGGCAAGGCGGAAAACAGGCTGATTCGAACCTTAAAAAATGCCGAAAAGCAAGGATACCGAAACGTTAGAGTGGGGCCAACAGTCGTTAGAATAGACAACTTGATAAAGGCCCTAAAAGTGCTGAAAGGAACAGAATTTCTCATACGAACAGAGGCGGAAGGACAGCCGTTATGGCTGATTCAACGCCAAAACAAAAATTCAATCGTAATCGCTCCCATAATAAAGCCCTACGATGAAGCATCAACAAAGAACTTCTCAGAGGTACTGGCAACAATAAAATAGTAACGTAACCTTACATTACTTACATT
>CAYXFE010000081.1:0-4910 GCA_964464195.1 uncultured Candidatus Bathyarchaeia archaeon | reverse complement strand
GTTTTAATCAAACTTTAAAAGGATCATAGGGATAATTAAAGGTTGAATGTGTGAGATGAATAGGATTGGATGAGAAAACTTATGAAAAAGTAAAGAAGGAAATGAGACTTTCTGAAAGGATTTTGGCTGAACTTCCGGGCTTTAGAGGCTATAAGGAGAAGGAACTTAGAAGGGAATCTGACAGAATAATAAGGAATCACCTTTACAGAAGACTTTCAGAAGCAAAGGATACCTTAAAGAGAGTTTTTCAGAAACTTTCAGACTACCGCAGATACGAAGTCTTAACGGATATGGATAGGCTTATAGCCCGCTTTGACCGCATAGCCGAAAAAATAAATCACGCCTCGTATGGATATACTGGCTTTTTTGACGCAATCAAGGTGGAAGAGCCGGACCTGGACAGAATGATAAAATTCGACGCAGAACTTCTAGACGATGTAGAGGAAATTGTGAAGGCTTCTTCAGCCTTTAAGGCGGATATCGAAGCCTCAAAATTCGACTTGGCAAAGAAACATATCGAAAAGGTTGGAAGCCTAATAGATGCTCTAGAGAAAACTTTTGATGAAAGAAGCGAAGTTATTTTAGGAGTGAAGTAGAATGCCGCAGGTTATTGAATGGAAAAATCCAAAGCCAGACGAGATTGTTTGGCGCTACCCAAACGAGGAGATAACTTGGGGCGCCCAACTAATAGTGCATGAATACGAAGCAGCCGTATTCTTCAGAGACGGAAAAGCCTATGACGTTTTTGGGCCGGGAAGACACACCATAACAACGCTTAACCTTCCATTATTAACTGGAATACTTTCAAGGATTGCTGGCTTCGGCGAAAAACCATTTAAGGCAACAGTAATCTTTGTCTCAACAAGGGTTTTTCAGGGAAAATATGGAACTCAAGCGCAAACCACAGAGCTTGCGCCGCTAAAGGTTCATGGAACATTCTGGTTTAAGGTTACAGACCCATCCCTATTCGTCATGGAAGTAGTTGGAGGCCAAAACGCATACACAACCCATGACATAAACGACTACTTGCGTGGCTTCCTAAACGAGAAAATAATAGACGAACTCTCAAGATACGACTTACTCACAGTATTTACGAGACTAGACGAGACTTCAGTAGCTGTCAAAAATGCAATACTTGACTATTTCAGACGTATAGGCCTAGAACTTGTAGACCTAAGATTTGAGGGAATAGACACAACGCCGGAATACCGCGAAAGACTCTTCTGGCTAAGAACAGGGAGAGCTGCACCGAGCGAAGTGCTAAGAATGGAAACAGTCAAAAAAGCAGCGGAAGAACTTGGAAAATCTCCAGGAGCAGCCCTAGGCGCAGGAATGGTTCTAATACCCCAAATAATGACTCCTACAGGCCCAGTTCAGGCTCCAGCCGCCCCGCTGCTAATATGTCCGAAATGCGGAGCACATATACCAGCAACAGCCAAATATTGTCCGCAATGCGGGACAAAGCTTCCGGAGGCTCCAGCAGAAACGAAGAAATGTCCAAAATGTGGAGCGAAGGTTCCGGCAACAGCCAAATATTGCCCAGAATGCGGAGAAAAACTGGAGTAGGTAGAGGAGAATAGACTATGGCAAATATGGGGCTAGTGTCAACAGGAGTCTTCCTAGTGGTATTGGCAGTTTCCATAGTAATCTACTCAGCAAACATCATAACTTTACAGGAGATGCTGCCTCTGATAATTGGCCTCTATGGATTCTGGGTAATGATTTTGGGAGGCATAAGACGGAGAAATCCCTCAAAGTATGAGCGTGGAGCCTTAAGCACCTTCACTTGGGGGCTCCTATTAACAATTGTTGGGTTTTCATCAATTCTAAGCTTAAGAGGTCTTATGAATTGGCTTTTTGCATTGGCTGCTGTGCTGCTGGTCATAGGAATACTGGCCATAGCCGTAGCCATAGAACGAAAATAGCCAAGCTAACTAAAATTTTCCATTATTTCCTCCAGCGTGGGAAACGCGGGTGAAGCGCCAAGCCTAGAACAAGTGATGTATGCGGCTACTTGAGCGAATCGAATGGCTTCTTCAAGGCTGCTTCCTTCTAGAAGCTTCTTGATTAGGGCGGCTGAGAAGCTGTCTCCAGCGCCAGTTGGGTCTACAACCCTAAACTTTTCTGTTAAATATTTCGGGACTGGGTAGCTTTTATGTTGATTGTCTGTCCACACTTCGCAGCCTTGACTGCCTTTCGTTAAAATTATTGTTTCAGGACCATACCTTTGCAGTTGGGCTATGCTGGAGAGCTTTCCTTTCGAGCTGTTTTTCAATTCGTTCCAGCCAACTTCGTTCATAATAAAGATGTCAACATGCTCTAGGATTTCCCTAATCTTCTCTATTCCAAGCCTCAAGTAGGGTGCGCCTGGACGGTAAATAACGGTTTTCCCAGAATTTTTAGCGAAATCAGCTATGGTTGAGGCTACTTCGGTAAAGACTTCTCCAACATAAACTATTCTTGAAGATTTTAGCAACTTCCAGTTTATTTCTTCAGGAGATGAAACAGAAATGGCTGGGTTGGGAAGGCCGATGGCTATAATCCGCCTTTCGCTTTTTGGACCAAATAAAATGAGCGTTTGAAGGGAAGCCTTGCCTCTCTCAATTACTATGTTGGAAACGTTAACTCTGTTTTTTCGAAGATTCTCAAGCAATAGTCTTCCAGCTTGGTCGCTTCCAATTTTCCCTATGAATGCAACTGGAACGTTTAGGCGTGAAAGTGCAACCGCAACGTTCGCTCCCATCCCACCTGGAGAAACATTAAAGACTTCAATGTAGGCTGTTTCGTCGTGTTCCGGAAGCCTTTCTATCCTACCGTAAAGGTCGATGGCGGCGCTTCCGAAAACTACTACTTCTGGCTTAATTTGTGGTGTTTCCGCCCGCCATTCCTCGAGAAATTTTTCGTCTAAAACTTGATGGAAGTATTCTATGTTCAGATTGTATTTTTGGCAGAATTCAACTATGTTTGCTGAGTATATTTGGAAAAGCTCTTCGACTGTTTCCTTAACTGTTTCTCTCGATATTTCCTGCGGAGATTTTAGAAAGAGTATTAGCCATTTCCCAAATTTTGTTGGTTTATACCATTTAACCCAAACATTTTTCTTTTTAATCCTAACTTTTTCCATTCCATGCTCTACTATTCCTGCTGAAACCATTAGTTTTAGATATTCAATAATTGACTTGTTTGAGTAGGGAAGCTTTCTAATTAGTTCTTTCTGGTAAGTTGGTTTTTCTACATTCAGTCTAGCTAAAATTCCCATTCCAACCTTAGATTGGAGAATTTTCCAGACAAGCCTCCGCTGCTTGATATCTACTGGAAATGGGAGAACGTAAGGCCAGACGTTCTTTTCAAGTTCCATCGCTATTCACTTTTCATTCATTAATCTTCGGCTTTAGACCGATAAAACTTTAGGCATTTCCAAATTTCAAGCTCCTAAACTTATTTACAACCAGAGAACAAAATTTACATTGATAAAGAAACTGTGAATAGAAAGTTGAGAATTGTAAGGTCAAAGAAAAAGTATGCGAAAAAGAGGAACCCGTGGATACTGGACATACTGAACGACTCGCAGCTTATAGCCGACATAAATTATGATAAAGACTATTTAGTTGCACGTAGCCCAAAAAAGGGAATCTGCGCCATTTGTAAGGGCTCAAAATTTCTCTGCGGAAAGAAAAGATGCCCAATAATTGTTAGAGTTAATTCGCTGATTAAAACGGCTCCGCTGGTTAGGAATACAGAAATTGAAGGCGCTTCTCCGCCAAGCGTTTTTGTTGGGAGAATAGGCTATCCATACGTTTATGCTGGGCCTCTAGTTCCACCCATACGCGAAGACACAAGCATGTTTGATATTCCAGAGCTTTGGTTTGGAAAACCAATTGATGAAATTGTTCATTTCCGCTCAATGCTTATTCGCGGAAAGCACAAGGTTCATGTAAAAAAGTTTGAAAAGGCTGGAAAAATAATTGAGAAGACGCAGGAGCTGGCTTTAGCCGCTAAGCCAGTAGACGTGGAGCTAGAACTTAAGAAGAAGCCTAGAGGCTTCATACTGCTCGATGATGATGTCCAACCCTTTGGTCCTTCCGCACCCATAAAGGATTTGAGAGTTGGAACAGCCAAATGGGATAAATTCATTGAGAAAGCCTACTATGACACTGATTTGAGGGCCGCCGACGCCGTAATTGAGCTATATGAAAAAGGAGCCTTTGTAACGCGAATTCAAAGAGCATTCAGCGTGGGCGCATTTGGAGTAAAAAAGCAGCGGAGACTTGTTCCAACAAGATGGAGCATAACAGCCGTAGACAGCATAATATCAAAAGAACTAATCGAAAAGGTAAAGGATTTCCAGCAGATAAGCGAATTCCTAGTTTACGAATCAAATTATCTTGATAACCGCTTCATAATATTGATGATTCCGGATGCATGGAGCTACGAAGCAATAGAGGCGTGGTATCCGGGCACGGTTTGGAATCCGGAAGGCTCAAGCATACTGATGTTCTCCGATTGGGAGGGCTATCAAGGCAGAACAACCTACGCGCAGATTGGCGGATGCTACTATGCAGCGAGATTGGCGGTTTGCGAGCACCTAGTGAAAGAAAGACGTCAAGCAAAAGTCATTGTCCTTCGTGAGGCTCATCCGGGCTATATAATGCCGGTTGGAGTATGGCAGGTTCGCGAAAACGTTAGAAATGCGCTTAGAAATCCTCCGGCTAGGTTTAGCAGTTTAGATGAGGCTTTACGCTACATTGCAGGTAAATTTGATATTCCAATACAATATTGGATTCGTAAAAGCAAGCTTATTCAGGATGAAATGTTCCAAAAGAAGCTTACAGACTTCCGATAAAGTGAAACTCTTTATTTTTGAAGCAAAAAATCTTTAAGTGATTAGGGCTTTCCAGTTAGGGTTAGGC
>CAYXFE010000080.1:0-4950 GCA_964464195.1 uncultured Candidatus Bathyarchaeia archaeon | reverse complement strand
TTTAATAGTCCAAATAAATCAGTCTGCTAGTCGTGTCGCTTTAGGTGCAACCGAAAGGTATATGTAATTCGTGACTTTTTAGAGTTTACTCTGCTCTAACAGGGGAGTTTGTTATTGAAAGTTGAAGAATTAGTGTTCAAATTTTCAGATGAGTTAGGACCAGAAAAATCTGTGTTCGTTTATGATCCGAAGACTGGGCTGAGAGGAATAGTTGTTGTAGATAATGTTGCCCGCGGACCAGCAATAGGCGGAGTTAGAATGCTTCCCGACGTAACATTCGAAGAAGTGTTTCGGCTAGCCAGAGCAATGACCCTAAAAAATGCGGCGGCGGAGATTCCCCACGGCGGAGGAAAAAGCGGAATAATAGCAGACCCAAAATCTCCGAATAGACCAGAACTTATAAGGGCGTTTGCAAAGGCAATAAGACATCTTGTAGATTATATTCCAGGCCCAGATATGGGTACAGATGAAAAATGTATGGCAATAATTCTGGATGAGATCGGAAGGGCATGCGGTCTGCCAAGAGAGCTTGGAGGCATTCCGCTTGACGAGATAGGCTCTACCGGCTATGGAGTTGTCGAAAGCACCGAAGTTGCATGTGAATTCGCTGGAATAAACCTTTCAGGCGCAACGGTTGCCGTGGAAGGCTTCGGCGCCGTCGGCAAGGCGGCTGTAAAATTCATCCTAGAAAAAGGCGCAAAGGTAGTTGCTGTCTCAGACTCTAAAGGCGCAATCTACAACCAGAATGGACTCAGCTATGAAAGATTATTGAAGGTTAAATCGGAAACTGGCGCTGTCAAAAATTATGGAGAAGGCCAAATTCTCACTCCTGAACAGATATTTGAGCTTCCCGTGGACATAATAATTCCAGGCGCACGGCCAGATGTAATTTCCGAGAGAAACGTCCACAACATTAAGTGCAAACTTATAGTTGAAGCAGCCAACATTCCTGCCACAAGAGAAGCTGAAAAAATACTGCATGAACGCGGAATATTGGTTGTTCCAGACTTCATAGCAAATGCTGGAGGAGTTATAACGGCGGCTGTCGAGTATAGGGGAGGAACAGAGAAAGAAGCCTTTGAGCACATTAGAGACAAGATAAGACGAAACACAAAGCTTGTTCTTGAAAAGGCAAATGAAGAAGGCGTAATGCCAAGAGTTGCAGCCGAAAAGATAGCTAAAGAACGTGTATTGAATGCCATGAAATATCGGGGGCGACTCTAAATGCAAACCCTTCTGCTAAGCGATAATGAAGTTAAGAGTCTTCTATCCATGAACGAAGTGATTGAAGCCGTCGAATCAGCGTTCAAGGAAAAGGGACTCGGCCGCGTGCAAATGCCCGCAAAAATCTACCTTTTCTACAAAAAATACAACGGCGACCTTAGAGCCATGCCCTCCTACCTCGAAGAACTCGACATTTCAGCAGTCAAAATCGTTAATGTCCATCCAGACAACCGCACAAAATATGGATTGCCCACAGTCATGGCCACGATAGTGCTGGTAGACCCAAAGTCCGGTGCACCAATCGCAATTATGGGAGGAACAACCATAACAGATATGCGAACCGGCGCGGCTGGAGGGATAGCTGCAAAATATCTTGCGAGGAAGAATTCTAAAATAGTTGGCTTGGTTGGAGCCGGAGCCCAAGCTAGAACTCAGCTTATGGCTTTGCTTGAAGTCTTTAAGGGATTTGATGAAGTGAGGGTTTGGAGTAGAACTTCAAAAACTAGAGAAGCCTTTAAAACTGAAATGGAGGCAAAATATGGGCACTTATGCAAAATAGTTACCGTGGATAGCGTCGAGAAAGCCGTTAGAGGCGCCGACATTATTGTTACAACCACTCCTTCAAGGCAGCCCATAGTCAAAAACGAATGGATTTCTCCCGGAATGCACCTCAATTGTATAGGCGCCGATGCACCGGGTAAGGAGGAGCTTGAGCCAGAAATACTCAAGAGAGCCAAAATAATCGTGGACGACATCGAACAAGCCGTGCACAGCGGAGAAATCAACGTTCCAATAAGCAAAGGAATACTAACCGAACATGACATATGGGCTGAAATAGGCGAAGTAGTAGCCAAAATTAAGCCTGGAAGAGAAAGCGAAGAAGAAATAACGATTTTCACTTCAACTGGATTGGCCATACAAGACGCTGTAACAGCTCACTTAGCATATAAGAAAGCGCTGGAGAAAGGAATCGGAAAAAAGATAGAAATAGTCTAGGTACTGCTTTACCTCCTAACTTCTCTTTGAAAGCAGCAAGTATACAAGAAGAGTTAGCGCTCCGGCGCCCCCCAACGAGATTAAAATGAACATTAACGCCGGAGGCTTAGAGGGCATTATGACTTGTCCATAGTATACAGATGTTTCAGCATGATCTTTATCAACAACCGTTACAAAAAGTTTCCATTCTTTCTCCTTTAAGTCTGAGCAGTCAATTTCGAAAATGCAATTATTGTCTTGAAATGCCCTTGTAAAGTTTAACCATTTTCCTTCATTATAGAGGCATAATGAAGCATTGGCTAAGCCTTCATAGTCAAATGCCTCAACAGTTACTCTTAAGATGCTATTTTCTAAAATCATAACGTTAATCGACGTTATTGTGGGCGGATTGTTAAGTACAGTAAAACGGAAAGTTTCAGATGTTGCTTCTTCTCCTTCGTTGTCTGAAGCCCAAACGTAGGCTGAGTAGACTCCTAGAGGCGCAGAGGCATCCGGCGTGTAAGTTCCAATCCATGAACCAGTAGCGTTTACATATTCCATTTGAACCTCAATTACGCTTCCGACCGAATTGTTGATGAACATTTTAACCGTTAGGTTCTCGCTTGGCGTTCTATCATCAACAATCGAAGCTTCAAGAACAAACGATTCAATAACTCTATGAACTTCTGTTCTGTTTGCTGTCGCCGAAATTATTGGAGGCTGGTTTACTTGGCTGATGTTCAAGGCAGCCAAAACAGCTTTGTAAGCGTCTATTTCTCCCCATCCATAATTTGGGTCCCATCCTTCCGATCCCTTATCTTCCGCTGTTTCCAAAATTATTTCCTTAACTTGAAGCGGAGACAATTTCGGATTCGCCTCAAGAATAAGCGCGGCTAACCCTGCAACATGGGGTGCAGCCATACTCGTTCCAGACATAGCAATTATTTCATTAGTTGCTTGTCCAGTTTCTGCGGCCTTTGCTCCCCATATGTTTGTGCCTGGAGCGCAAACGTCTGGTTTTTTGGCTCCATCCCCTCTTGGCCCTCGGCTTGAGTACTCCGCAATTACATCGTCATTTCGATTAATTGTGTTTCTATCGTCTAGGGCTGTTACGCATATTACATCGTCGGCTACTGAAGGCGCTAGAAGAGTTTCAGAATCTGGTCCTTCATTTCCCGCGGCTGCAACAACAATTATTCCGTTTTTTACTGCTTGATTGGCGGCTTGAGAAATGGCTGATGTGCCGTCTGGGTCTTCTATGTCTGAGCCTATGCTGAGATTTATGATTTTAATGTCATACTTTTCCTTATTTGCTATTACCCATTCTATTCCTCTGATGAGCTGATCTCCGAGATTAATTCCTCTTTTGCTTAAAATTTTGACATCTACTAGCTTGGCGTCTGGGGCAACTCCCTTATAAGTTCCTGTCGCTCCGCCGGTACTCATAATTATGCTTGCAACATGGGTGCCATGTCCATCTTCATCATCTGGATTAGTTTCGTAACCTATCGAACCGCTGCAGTCGAATCCTGCAACAAACTTTCCGCGTAGAAACTCATGTTCATCGTCTACGCCAGTATCCAAAACGGCTACAGTAATGTTCTTTCCAGTATAGCCTAGTTCCCAAGCTGTATTGGGCGAGTATATTAGTGAGCTTCTAGCCTTGATTGCTCTTACGCTTATGTCTAAATGTGGATAAATATGCGGCTGAAGCTCAATCATGACAACGTTGGGCAGATTGGCTAGAGTGTAGATGAGTTGAGCGCTTACATTCCGAATACAAACAACATTGATGTACTTTGCAATATAGGAAATTTCAAGATTCATACTCTGCAGAGCTTGAATGTCATATTCTGTTGGATGATGCCTATAATGAATGAAAACTGAGAAGCGTTTCTCAGATTTCACGTTTAAGGCTGAAATGGAGATTTTCTCAATTTGCTGCTCAATTAAGTCATCTATCCTATTATGATTCTTGTCCCTAGACCAGTTCTCCCACCAGCAATATTCCCTATCAACCGATGAACTTGAAAGGGAGATTTTAAATGTTGAAGAATATGCGCCGAGAATTATCATAACGACTAGCAGAATCAAAGAAAATCTTGCAGCCAGCCCTTTTCCTTTCAATTCTCCTCAGTTCTAATTTGACATTCGAAGGAAAAACCATTATGGAGAAAGGATACAGATTTTAACTTCTGCGGCAAAAGTTGTAGTTGAAAATGGTAATTAAGGAAGAATGCGGAATCTGCGGAAGAGTCCTACCCTACTATAAGCTTAGAAAATGCGCTAGATGCGGCAAATTATTCTGTCAAGACTGCATGATAGAAGATGCAACTTTACCCTACCCGCGAAATCAGAGAATGGTATGCCTAAAATGCGCAAGGAAAGCGGTTTCGCCGAAAAAGCCAGCAAGCAAGTATGCTCCATTAACAAATTACCTAGTCAACCTAGGCAAATACACCAGCTATGCAAGCTTATCCTTTAGCAAGATTGAAGGCCTAATAGGCGACAGCCTACCAGAATCAGCCTACCAAAAAGCCGAATGGTGGAAAAACACCGACAGCACAATTCAAGGCCACGCGTGGATGCT
This sequence comes from uncultured Candidatus Bathyarchaeia archaeon, assembly GCA_964464195.1. GTDB lineage: Archaea > Thermoproteota > Bathyarchaeia > Bathyarchaeales > WUQV01 > CAYXFE01. Next base: position 161 of record CAYXFE010000080.1, on the reverse strand, counting down.
TGCAGGATGGCAAGTAAAAGAAGTCAAACTAGAAGAGAAAAGGGTAATATTTGTGAAAGAGAAGCCTTTAGAGAAAGGAAAAAGAAGGAAAGGAAAGCAGCTTAAGAAACCCTTTACTCCAGTTCCAGTAAAGAGGGTTAAGCCGCGTAAGCCGTCGAAAA
>CAYXFE010000079.1:0-5043 GCA_964464195.1 uncultured Candidatus Bathyarchaeia archaeon | reverse complement strand
GCAGCCTTCACCGAACCTGGACGTGGAAGCGACATAACAAAAATGGATACGACAGCCGTCAAGTATGGTGATGAATGGTGGATAAATGGAACAAAAACTTTCATAACAAACGCGCCGATCGCCGACTTCATAATTGTATTATGCCAAACAGACACTAAGGTTAGACCAACCTATAGAGGGCAAACCCTATTCATTGTCGACAAGGGCACACCTGGACTAGACGTAACAAAACAGACCAACAAGATGGGAATTAGATGCACTGCCACAGGCGAAGTTTCTCTAAGCGATGTTAAAGTTACAGACTGGAATATAGTTGGTGAATTGAATAAGGGCTTCTATCATTCAATGTGGTTCTTTGACATAAGCAGAATAGCGGTTGCGGCGCAGGCTGTTGGAACAGCGCAGGGAGCATTTGAAATAGCATTTAAATATGCAAAGGAGCGGGAAGCCTTCGGTCAGCCAATAATGCAGTTCCAACAGATAGGCTGCAGACTAGCCGAAGTTGCAACCGAGATAGAAGCAGCTAGACTCCTAACCTATAAGGCGGCATGGACAGTAGACGAAGGCAAAATGGATCCAATGATGACTTCCATGGCTAAACTCTACGCGAGCAGAGTAGCCGTAAAGGCTACGGACATTGCTATCCAGACGCTTGGCGGATACGGCTACATGGGCGAATACCGAGTTGAAAGATACTACAGAGACGCAAAAATAACCGAAATATATGAGGGAACCTCCGAAATTCAGAGACTTACAATATTAAGATATTTGCTGAGGCAGTTCTGATAGCCTTAAATAAATTCAACCGCATAATATAGAAGAAGGTGTTGGAATGTCCAAACCGTATGAAACAATAAAAATCGAGAGAGAAGAAAACATTGTGTGGATAGTCTTAAACAGGCCGCATAGGCTAAACGCATTCAATGACATTCTCGTCGAAGAACTTTCAGAGGTCCTCGATACTGTTGAAAATGATCCAAGCGTTAGATGTGTAATAATAACTGGTGAGGGAGACCGCGCCTTCAGCGCCGGAGCAGACATAACAGCCTTTCCTAAAGTAACTCCGGTGAAGGCTCAAGAATTTTCGAGAAGAGGACAAAAAGTCTTTTCTAAAATAGAGGAAATGTCAAAACCTGTCATTGCAGCCATAAACGGCTATGCTCTCGGCGGAGGATTAGAACTAGCCCTAGCATGCGACTTTCGAATAGCCTCAGAGCACGCGGAGCTGGGAACCCCAGAAATAAATTTGGGAATAATTCCCGGATGGGGCGGAACCCAACGGCTTGTCAGAACCGTCGGATTGAGAAACGCTAGGCGAATTGTAATGTTTGGAGAGAGAATTAAGGCGGATGAAGCCCTAAAAATTGGCTTGGTCGACAAGGTTGTTCCATTCGAAAAGCTTAGAGAAGAGGCGAAGGCTCTGGCTAAAAGATTGGCTGAAGGCCCGCCGATAGCCCTAAAATATGCAAAGCATGCGTTAAACTTTGGAAGTCAAGTCCCCCTCGACGTAGGATTAAGGCTTGAAGCCACGCTTATGGCTTTGCTATTCTCAACTCAAGACGTAAAGCGCGGAATAGAAGCCTTCATGTCTAAGAGAAAGCCTGAATTCAAGGGAGACTAACATTAAAATCCCAAATTTATTTTTTAATTTTAAATTGCAGGGTGAAACATATTGAGGAAAGTAGCAATTATAGGAGTTGGCCACGGCCGTTTCGGAGTCAGACAGGACGTAAACATTTGCGAACTAGCCTTCGAAGCAGTCAAACCAGCTTTAGAGGACGCTGGACTCACACCCAAGGACATACCATACGTAGCCACTGCCTCAGTCGGAGTATGGTATGAAGAGCCGCTTCCAGCAGTTGCAATAGCCGAATACTGCGGATTAACTGGTGCCGGCCTAGTAAAGTTTGAGGCTGCATGCGCCACTGGAAGCGCCGCCACCTACGCTGCCTACACGGCGATTGCAAGCGGCCACATAGACCTAGCGCTAGTAGTAGGCGCTGAAAAGATGCGAGAGGTTGACACTGCAACTGCCGTTGAGCTTATTGGCAGGGCGGGCTATTATCTTTGGGAGTTTGAAAACTTTGGAATGACTTTTCCCGCCTACTATGCATTGCATGCAGTTGCTCACATGAACAAGTATGGAACAACAGAGGAGGATTTAGCCTTAGTTGCAGTGAAAGCCCACAAATATGGAGCAATGAATCCTCTAGCCCATTTCCAGCGAGAAATAACCGTTGACGATGTTTTATCTTCACATGTTATTGCTTGGCCCCTAAAGCTTTATGACTGCTGTCCAATAACTGATGGCGCCGCAGCCATAGTTTTGGCTTCTGAAGAGAAGGTTAAGGAGCTCGGCATAGACACGCCGGTCTGGATAGAAGCTGTAGGATATTCTTCTGGGACGGCCAATCTGTCAAAGAGGAAAGATTACGTAGGTTTGGAAGCTTCAGTTAAGGCTTCAAGAATGGCCTATAAAATGGCTGGGATAACGCCGAACGACATAGACGTTGCAACCGTACATGACTGCTTCACAATAGCCGAAATACTCGCATATGAAGACCTAGGCTTCTGCGAAAAGGGAGAAGGCACTAAAATGCTTAGAGAAGGCCAAACCGAAATCGGCGGAAAAATTCCAGTCAACATAGATGGCGGATTAAAGGCGAAAGGCCATCCTATCGGCGCAACCGGAGTTTCAATGATGGTGGAGCTAACAAAACAGCTAAGAGAGGAAGTTCAGCCTTCAACGAGGCAGGCGCCAATGAAAAACTACATTGCGATGGCCCATAACGTAGGCGGAACAGGCCATTACTGCTACGTAACAATATTAAAGAGGTGAACTCCATGAGTGAAATGCCAACCCTACGCTCAAGAAAACTCGAAATAATCTATAATATACCGATAAGCAAGACCCTAAAGTTTTGGGAAGGCTTGAAGGAAGGAAAAATTTACACAACCAGATGTAAGAATTGCGGAAAGCTCTATTTTCCGCCAGTAGGCGACTGTGCAGAATGCTACTCTTCAGATATGGAATGGATAGAACTAAGCGGAGAAGGCGAAATAGAAACCTTCACCCATATAATTGTGAAGCCGGCAAGCTTTCAAGACGAACCGCCCTACACGGTGGCCATTGCAAGACTTAAAGAAGGAGTCAGAGCCTTAGCGTGGCTAACAGGCGCGAAAAAGAAGGACATAAAGGTCGGAATGAAGGTTAGGCTGATGGCTAAGGTAACGCCTGAAGGAAGGCTTACATACGAGTTCAAACCAATCCAATAAATAGGTGAAATTTATGGCCGAAGAAATTAGGCGTGTAGCCGTCATAGGCGCGGGAATGATGGGTCACGGCATAGCCCAAGTCTTCGCCATGAAAGGCTACCAAGTAGCTCTACTGGACATAAACGAGGAAATACTGAAAAAGGCAATTCAGAGCATAGAATGGAGCCTAAACAAATTCGTGGAAAAAAGAAGAATAAGAAAGGAAGATGCAGACGCAGCCCTATCAAGAATAAAAACAACCACATCCTACGAAGAGGCTGCAAAAGAAATTGATTTAGCAATAGAGGCAGTTCCAGAAAATATAGAACTGAAAAAGAAGGTTTTTGCAAAAATAGATGAAGTTGCGCCGCCACATGCAATAATAGCAACAAACACCTCAACCTTAAGCGTTACAGAAATGGGAAAAGCAACAAAAAGGCCGGATAAGGCTGTGGGAATGCACTGGTTCAATCCGCCTCAAATGATGCAACTAATAGAAGTCGTAAAAGGAGACGATACAAGCGACGAAACAGTAAATGCAATAATGGAATTAAGCAGAAAACTTGGAAAAACACCAATATTATGCAAAAAGGACGTGAGAGGCTTCATAGTCAACCGAATACTAGGAATGGTATTCAACGAAGCCTTCTGGGCCTACCACAGAGGAGAAGCAACCAAAGAAGGAATAGACGCCTCAGCCAAATATACAGGCGGCTTCCCAATGGGATGGTTCGAACTCGCCGACTTCGTCGGCCTAGACATAGCCTACGAAGTAGGAAAAGTCCTCTATGAAGCCTATGGAGAAAGATTCAAGCCATGCACAGAAGTAATTGAGCCTCTAGTTAAGGCTGGAAAATTAGGACAGAAAACAAAAGCCGGATTCTACGACTGGAGTAAAGGAAGACCAAGAATACCCTTCGAACTCGCAGACGAATACGACATAGAAAGATCATGGGCAGTAGCCATAAACGAAGCAGCATGGCTAATCCACGAAGAAGTAGCAGAACCAGAAAGCATAGACACAGGAATGAAGCTTGGAACGGGATGGCCGTCAGGACCATGCGAATACGCCGACAGAAAAGGCCTAGACTGGGCATTAAACAAGCTTAAGGAACTCTACGACAAATATAAAATGGAAATTTACAATCCCTGTCCGCTACTGAAGGATTATGTTGAGAAAGGCTGGACAGGAAGAAAGGCTGGAAGAGGCTTTTATCAATTTTAGACCGTTAACTTTTCTTTTTCTTTCAAATATCTTTGATAGTATTCTTGCGCTTTCTTTACAGCCTCTTCGGCGACCTCAAGTATTTTCAATTTTTTCCCAGTTAATTTGGCATATCTACTGAAATAATCCTTAACCTTTGAAACATCTCCCTCATAAATTGCCAGTCCACCAGCAATTCGATACCATAGAGCCGCCCTGATATTGTCTCCTTCCTTTTCAAATTGTTTAGCCCTAGATAATGCTTCTTTTAGAGAGACATCAAACCTTAAAGGATTAATAAACATAGTGTCTTTCAACGCTTCAAGGATTTCAGGGGCGTCCGAACAGAAAGTTTCCAGTTCGGTAGACTCTGATTTCTCTTCAACATTTTCAATCACTTCCTCCTTCTTTTTCCTTCTGAACAGACCTCTAAAGAAGTTCATAGCAATCATCTAAACATTCAACTTTTCTAAGTAAATTCTTTTTCTGCGTTTTGCTGAATAAGCTTTACGCAGAACTATTAGGGCTATTATCCAACAAATGAAAAGTGCCAGAAAACTCTCAAACACCGTCAGTGTTGGAAT
>CAYXFE010000078.1:0-5050 GCA_964464195.1 uncultured Candidatus Bathyarchaeia archaeon | reverse complement strand
GCTGAAGAAAGAAACTTCATTATTAAGTCTGGGTAGATTCCTAGCAGAAATGAGACTAGAGCTAGGATAAAGAGAGGAATAGTCATAGAGAATGGAGCTTCCTTGGTTTCTTCTAGATTTTTTGGAAGGGGACCGAAAAAGACTCGCATTACAGGCCAGAAAGTGTAAACTGTGGTTAGGAAGGTTGCGAATATTCCGATTAATGCTGCAACTAAGCCTGCCGTTGTGCCTCCGATTCCTTGCTGAAATATTCCAGTAAACATTATCCATTCTGCTTGAAATCCGCTTAATGGTGGTATAGCCGAGAGAATCATAGAGCCAAGTATGCATAGAGTAGCTGTCAAAGGCATTTTTCGGGCTAGTCCTCCCATCTTCTTCATGTCTCTTAGTCCTGTTTGGCAAAGTATTATTCCTGCTACTGAGAATAAGATGCATTTTCCAATTGTGTGGCTGAGGAAGTAGAATATCCCTCCTGTTATACCCGTCACTGTCAGGCTTCCTATGCCTAGCAGCGAGTAGGCTGTTTGACTTATGGTTGAACATGCGTATAGTCTCTTTATGTCGTCTTGGGCTATTGTAAGAAAAGCTCCATAAACCATTGTTATTAGTGCCAATATCATAAGCGGAAAAGCAAAAATTTGGAATACCGCTGAAAGCTGGTCAACAAGCAACCTTACGATAACATAGTTACCTAAACCAACTATTGTCGCTATTATAGCTGCAATAGATGTTGGATGTTCGCCGTGAGCATAAGGCAACCAAACGTGAAAGCCGAAAGTCGCCATCTTAACGAGCCACCCGACAAGAACGAGAAGGCAAACCCAGAAGGCTACTGGATTTCCTGAAAGCGTATGTAAAGCGTTAATCTCGAAGCTTCCATTTGTGAAGGAAGCAATAATTATGCCTATTAGGAAGAGTGCTGCCCCAAAATGGTTCCAGATAAAGTACATCATTGCTATGCGATGTCTATCAATATACCCATATAGATCGATCATCACATATGATGGAATCAGAGCCAGCTCTACAAAAACGTAAAGTTCTATAAGATTTGTGGAAAGTGCTACGCCGACGAGGCCTACTGCAAAAAGCAGATAAATTGAATAATAGACTGCATGCATCCCTTTCGCTTCTTCACCATAGAGCTGTTCAATTCTATGTTCCATGTAATGTATAGAGTAGGCGGCACATGCGGCGCAAACAAGGTTCATGATGAAGGCTACGGGTAGGCTGAGGCCGTCGGCTAGAAAACCAAATTTTAACGTGAAAATGCTAATGCTCCAAGTGTACTCTTCACTAATTGGCGGGGAGCCATTCCATAAATCGACTCCGGCAAGCAACAAGAGAATAGTTGTGTAAGTGAGGATTCCGCATGCTATCCAGCCTACATGCTTCCCAATCTTCTTTCCAATTAAGGCTAGGACTGGAGCGGAAACCGCTGGAACGAGGACTGTTTGAAGCAATATATATGGGATTTGCATTTATAGCACCCCCAGCCAGAGCATGGCTAAAATGGCTAATGCAAGGAATGACAAGACGTAAAGCATGTTAACGGAGAGAATTCCCGTTTGTATTCTTCTTAACCCCTTGTTGGCAATTGAGAAAACTCTTGGAACCCCTATGTTTAGGGCGTAGTCTATTGGATTTTCGATAAACTTAACCAGAGGCCCTCTTAGGGCTAAGGTTCCATTAACGAATACTCTGTTATAGAAGGCATCAATATACCAGCGGTTCCAAAGGAAAGTGTGAAGCTTCCTCAAAATGTCATGTCTTTCAATGAGTTTCTCGGCTTCCACTTCGCGTGATATATAAAGCTTGTAGGCTGGAATCGCTCCCACCAGAATCATTAGTATAGATAAAATTGGAAGCAATATGCTAGGCGTAGCTGGTGAACCGTTTGCAGCCGAGCTTGCAGATAGCCCTTGGCCTTTAAAAACTGGCAGTTGAAGGACTCTAATGAAGTAATTGTCAAAAGTGTTATGTAGAAAATTGCCGATGAACGGGCCCATAAGACCTATAATGACTGTTAGGCCAGCTAGAACTCCGTATGAGAAAAGCATTATTCGACTTGTCTTCTCACCGCCATCCGAAGTTTCTTTAGGCTCTTCTCCATGCTTGAATATGGCTCCCATGAAACGTACGGTATAGAAGGCTGTAATTGCAACTGTAATTAAGGCTATGGCAAATAATGCGTATTGTCCGCTTTCTAAAGTTGCGGCTAAAATTTCGTCTTTGCTCCAGAATCCGGATAGCGGCGGAACCCCTATAAGCGCGAGGCTTGCTATCCACATGAAAAGCCATGTTAAAGGAAGAATACGCCTAGAAAGCCTCATTTCATGAATATAAATTGAGCCGGAAACGTGGATGAGGACGCCTGCGCAGAGGAATAAGGCTGCCTTGAAAATGCCGTGGCTTATTAGATGGAAGATTCCGGCTGAGACTCCGGATGTCAACGTGTTTACGCTTAATCCGGCTACTCCTAGGGCAAGCATCATGTAGCCTATCTGACTCATAGTTGAGTACGCCAAAGCCTTTTTAAGCTCCTTTGCAACCATTCCCTGCGTTCCAGTAAGGAAAGCTGTAAAGGCTCCAATTGCCGCCGTTAAAATAAAGAATGTTGATGCTTCTGGAATGTTTCCAATCCAGTATGCATAGAAAAAGACCGGTAGCATGCGGGCGACAAAGTAGACTCCTGCCTTAACCATGGTTGCCGCGTGTATTAGCGCCGAAACGGGAGTTGGGCCAGCCATGGCTTCTGGAAGCCACTCATGAAGCGGAAACTGGGCTGATTTTGCTACTGGCCCGCCGAGCAATAAAACAGCCGCTAAAGTGATTATTCCAGGATTACTTGCCATGCTTCCAAGCCAATTGCCGGCTGTTTGATAAAGCTGAGCAAAGTTGAATGTGCCAGCGTATAGGTAGATGACGATTATTCCAGCCAGTAGGGAGACGTCGCCGAACGTTGTGACGAGTAGGGCTTTTAGCCCGCATCTTGAAGGTTTCTGAAATGGGAATGGAGGTGGGCCTCCAATCCAATGCTCCTTTTCGTCGCTATAATAGTGTCCTATAAGTGCGTAGCTGCACAAACCTACAATTTTCCATCCTATAAAGAAGAGTATGAGGTTATCAGCCAAAACGAGGAGCAGCATGCTGCCGATAAATAGGGACATAAGGAACCAATAGCGTGTTTCGCCGGGGTCGCCTTCTATATACTTAATCGAGTAAAGCATTATGATAAAGCCTAAAAACGCTACAACATTCGTGAGAATTATGCTTAGCGGATCAATGAGCATGCCTATGCCTAGAGAGGCGCCGTTTGGTAGTCTAACCCAGAAGGCTGGGCTATCTATAAGCTTAGCTGAAGAAAGTTCTGGAAGCATTAAGCATGCCATGAGCCATCCTAAAAACGAGAAAAGAACAGCAACCGTAGCTCTGACTCGTCTATCAAATCTTGAAAGAAGCAAAACTAGGACTCCGCCTATTATGGGGAAAACCCAGCAAAGCCAAGCGACAAGACTGATGTTCCACATTCAATTTTCACCCCTTTTACGTAACATATGGTAATGCCGCCGCAGCCTTCCTTGCAAGCTCCATTATTGGATCAGGCCATATTCCGAACAGTATTATAAGCGCAGCCATTATGCAGATTGGTATTAACATCAGGGCCGGGGCTTCCTTCAAACTTTCAATTTTTTTGGATTTCGCCGGCTGAATTAGCGTGCGGATAACTCTCAAGTAATATCCTGCTGAGAGGGCGCTATTTAGAACGATTGCTATTCCAAGCCATGCCATATTGGCTTGAACGGATGCCATAAAGAGCGTCAATTCGCTTATGAAGCCGTTCGTCGGAGGCATTCCCATTAAGGCGAAAAGGGAAATTCCCAAAGCAATCATTGTTATTGGCATTTTTCTTCCAGCCCCGGCTATTTCATCTAAACTTCCTGCGCCTAAACGATAAATTAATGCGCCAGCGCAGAAGAATGCCGCGCCTTTCATTAAGGCGTGATTTAAAATATGCAGCATTGTTCCGGTTAAGCCCAGCTGATTTGCGGAGGCTAGGCCAACAAGCATGTATCCTATGTGACCGATACTTGAGTATGCAAGCAGTCTTTTCAGGTCTGTTTGCAGCAAAGCCACAATATTTCCAAAAGTCATTGTGATTATACTCAAAATTGCGAAAATGAATGGCCATTCGATTTGGATAGGGTTAAACACTGTGAAGAAGACCCGACAGAGAGCGTAAATTCCAGTTTCAGTAACTACAGCGGAGAGTATGGCTGAAATTGAGGATGGCGCTGCGGAATACGCGTCTGGCAACCAAGTATGCAGGGGAACTATTGCGGCTTTTATTCCAAAACCCGTAAAGACTAGCAAGGAAGCAAAGTAAAGCCAGCCGTTCTTGGCGTTGGATAAAGCTGAAGTTAAAGCTTCGAAATTTAGGGTTCCAGCTAAGCCGTAAATTAGGCCTATACCAAAAAGGAGAGAGGCTGAGCCCGCAGCGCCCATAACAAGATACTTTAATCCAGCCTCTATTGGTTCTCGATTCTGTTTTCGAAAAGCCACGAGGACATATGAGGATATGCTCATGAGTTCCCAAAAGATGAAAAGCGTAAAGAAATCATTAGCAAAAACTACCCCCGTCATCCCCGCAATCATAAGCATCAACAAAGTATAGTAGAGCGGTATTCCTGTATCTCTCTCCATAAATCTAAGCGAATAAATCGCGGTGAAAATGCCTATGGCAATAATAATTGCGGTCATGAAAACGCCTAACGCATCAATTTTAAGACTTGAATGCAAATAATCCAAACTAGCATCAATCCTAACTGGATTCACTAACGCTTCATGAGAGACTGTATACAGCGAATAGGCCGAAATTAAAAGTCCAACAATTACATAAATCCCACAGAAACTTCTAAACCGGCTTTTTGAAAAGAGCCATCCTACAAATGGCATTGTGACCGCAAACAGCAAGACGCCATCTAATGGAGAGCCGAACATGGCTATTCCCTCAACCGCCTAAGCTTTCTCACATCCAATGTGCCGTAATGCT
>CAYXFE010000077.1:2185-5143 GCA_964464195.1 uncultured Candidatus Bathyarchaeia archaeon | reverse complement strand
GTTTTAAATCCGCTTTCTGTAAGGTCTCCGGCAATTATGACCAAATCTGGATTAAGGCTGTTAATCTCATTTATGGCAGTTGTTAGTTTATCCTTTAGGAATTGAGGCCCGGTTGAACAGTGTAAGTCTGACAATTGCACAATTATCATAGGCCTTTCCTCAAATTCAGCCTCTCTTTCAACTACCATTAAATAATTAAAGCTTTCCCTATACAAGATGATGAACTCACTAACAGTTAAGCTAGGCTTTAAGCTTCTAAAGGGAACATTCAATAAGAGAATGAACAGATTCCTCGCAGAAATAGAACTAAACAATAGAAAAGTATTGGCTCATCTGCCAAACTCCGGAAGAATGCTAACCGTTCTTTCGCCAGGATGCGAAGCCTACGTTAAGACAGAAAACGCGTCCAACAGAAAAACCAAGTATACAATGTTTGCGGTTAAACGCGAAAACATCCCAATCATAGTTGACACAAGGTTTGCAAACAAAGTTGTTAAAATGCTCATTGATAGAAGCTTGTTTCCACCGCTGAGAAAATATCGAGTGTTAAAGGAGAATACGCTGAAAAATAATTCAAGAATAGATTTTCTCCTCGGAAGAAACGGCCAACGCTTCTATCTTGAAGTTAAAAGTGTCTCCTATGTTATAAATGGAGTCGCAATGTTTCCAGACGCTCCAACAATGCGAGGGCGAAAACATGTAGAAACTCTGATTAAATGCTTAAGGGAAGGCTCTAATGCCGGCATACTATTCGCTGTTCAAAGACCAGACGCTGAGAAACTAAGGCCATGCCATGAAATAGACCCAAAATTCTCACAGCTAATCGCGAAAGCGGTAGGAAGCGGAATGAAAATTTTCACTCAGACATTAATTTTTGAACCAACAAATACGGTTAGAATCGTTTTTTCGAAGCCGAAATTTTCTTACAATTAAAAATATGGGGGGTTAAGTTTCAGCTGCTCCTTCCGTTTTTCGTCTTCTGGCTAGAAAAGCTGCAACAACGATTAGGGCGATTATTATGCATGCTAGTGTCGCTAAGAACCATGTTTCAGTCCAAATTGGCTTTGCTGCTTGACCCATAACAGCCCATATACTTAGATGATCAACATACGCCCACACATAGTGCTCTTCAGAGTTCAGATAAGTTTCTACGGCAACCCACTCACTTTTATCGGAATCCCAGTAGTAAATTTTAAGACTATTCTCGTCGATTCCAAGTTTAGCAAGCTCCTCCGGGTTATAATACATTTTTATCGTGAAGTTTCCGCCAATTTCTTCTCCGGTTTCAGATGCTATCTGCACGTAAGTGCCAAGAACCTTGTATGTTCCAGGCGGCGGATTAACCCCTTCGGGAAGCGTAATGTTCTTAATGATTATCACGGAGTCCTTTTCAATTTCATTTACCACAACCTCACAGTTTGCAACGTTAACGGCGTTGATGCGGCACGGCTCTTCAGTAGAAACGTACTCTTTGTCTATATACTGCGCAAAGCCGCTACAAACCTTGAAAGTTAATTCCTTCAGGCCACTTATGCTCTGGTTGTTCCACACGAAAGTACCGTCGCTGAGAATTTCATCCGGTTCAGGCACCTTCTCTGGATCCACGACTGGAATGACAGTATGAGTCCCATTACTTCCTCCCTTAACTGTTATCTTTAACCTCTCGTTTCTTCTTGGGCTCTCGTAGGGGCTGTAGGTTAGATTAAAGAATCTTGTTAGTTTGAAGCATGTTGCATTTATTGGATCTATTGGAGGAGCAATCTTTATTCCTTCAAAACTGAAGGAAACTAGTTGCGTATATCCTTCGAAAGTTTCATTAAAACTGAACTTGAAATTACTCATATCCACGATTCGCGTTTCATTTATGAAGTTAACTTGCCATGGTGGGGGCTCTGACGAAATTTCTATCATAAAACCGATGCAGAGATCCTTAATCAAGTTTAATTCTTCACTGATATCTCCCTCAAAGGTGTAGCTTCCAAGGTGTTCAATTGTTCCATCTTGATAAGTTAGTTTTTCCGTAAAGGACTCCGCTGAAGCGTACTTCGTTTCTAGAAAATCTTCAATGTAGCGCTGATATTCTGATGGAAAATCTTTAACGATTAGTTGGGCAGCTGCATCCCATATTTCTTCAAGATTAGCCGAGAAATCAGCTTCAAAGTCAATTCTTCTTGCCGAACTAGTATAAATCAACTCAAAACTGCCTTCTCCGGCATGTTCAATTGTTATATTTGCTAAATCGCGGCTTATAATTTCTATTTGATCCGAAGGAATATAGTAGTAGTAATAATAACCGCTATAGAGAATTTGCGTAATAAGGTTCTCATAAATTTTCGCTAAAATATCAACGAAGTCACCCTGCAATACTATTTCAATCTCAAGTTTATCGCTGTTCTCGTCGATTCGAGTAATCGTTATGTTGTATACTTCGCAGGTTATTTGTCCTCCAGTCATCTGATAAAGCATTTGATCAATGTAGGTTTTGTTCTGGCTTATCTCCTCTATTATTGTTCTATTTAGCGGGGGGAAGCCCGGAATAGGCAATGTATAGTTGTAGAAAACCATTACAGAATCGCTGATTACCACATGTGTAGTGTTTCCTTCAAAATTTATTTCTACATCACCTAATGTAAGGCCTGGAATAAAATGAACGACTAATGTTCCATTGTATTCTCCATGAGCGTATTGCCCACTAATTGTTAAATCTGTTGTTGAATTGAAAGGAAATGAGCTAAAGTCAATGTAAGTATAACTTGAAGAGTAAGGCGGGTATCCGCACCATTTACTTGGAAAAGTTATAGACCCGTTGATTTCAGCGTTTAGAATATTTTCGGAATATTCCTCAATGATGCTAATTTCTGTTGAATTCAGCGGGAATTGAGAAGCTTGCTCTTCGGGGAACCTAACGGTTTCATGGGTACTAATGGTGGTTAATCCGTCTTCCTTGGAAACTTCCAC
>CAYXFE010000077.1:0-2085 GCA_964464195.1 uncultured Candidatus Bathyarchaeia archaeon | reverse complement strand
AGTTCAACTGTTCCATCTGGATATACTTTGAATTTAACCTCCACATCAGTAGATGGGTAGGGAAACATTGCATTAGTGCGCATTGGCATTGTGGAAGCCATCGTGAAAAGTATTAAAGAAGCAACCATTACTAGCAGAACATTTGATTTCTTCATTTTAAACTCATCCTTTACCGTATTTAAGTAAGAAACAGAATTTATATACTTTGTTACTCATTTAATTTGCTGCAGAATGGAGACTTCATTTGAATGAGAGTTACTGCGATATGCCTTCGAAACCTCAAACGTAGGCGGCTGAGAGTTATTCTCTGCATTTTCGGAATAACCTTGGCTGTAATTGTTCTCGTTGGAATAGGCGCAGCAAGCTCAAGAATAACAGCAATAATGAGAGAAATGAACCTATTCTTTGAAGATGAAATTATAGTAGTGCAGAGAGACACCATAGTCATTCAAGGCTTTCCAATAGGAGGAGGAATGATTCCCGAAGGGATAGTTGATGAATTAAAGGAAATTGAAGACGTTAACGATACGATACCCATGATTTTCATTTTAAATTTCAAGTTAGACCAAACCTCTAGCGTATTCCCAGCAAATGTAACAATTGGGCTGCCGCTTGAAAAGTTAGATCTAATATTCCCCTTTCCTCCAAGAATAGAGGGAACCCTTCCAACAGATCCAAACAAGGAAATTCTAGTTGGCGGTTCAATTGCGGATCAGTATGGCTTATCCGTAGGGGGCACTTTGTCACTCAATGGATATAATTTAACTTTAAGCGGAATTGTACGTGCCCCCTCCATTATTTTGTCTCGTTCGACAATTATGTCTCTGCGGATATCTCAGAAAATTTACAAGTATACTCGGCAGATAAATATGGTGATAGTTAAACCTGATGCTGACGCTGATGCTAAAAAAATTGCAAGCGAAATTGAACGTAGAATCAACTATGTGATGGCTCTAACAGAGGATGAACGAAACAACCTTATTGACCCAATTTTGAATGAGTTAAAAATTTGGGATTACGGAATGAAACTGTTTCTGTTTCTGATAAGCGCCACGCTAATTGCTACTGTGGAAATAATGAATGTTTCCGAAAGCAGACGGGATTTTGCAACCTTAATCGCCATAGGCGCGTCAAGATTGTCTATTTTTAAAATGGTAATGGCTGAAACTGTTCTGATTGGTATTTTCGGCGGATGCTTAGGTCTCTTATTTGGGAGCCTAGTCGCCGCCTTCATAGCTTCATCATGCACGGGTATTCCAGTTTCACTTTTCATCCAGAGCATCTCTGACCTTGTTTCACCATATCTAGCTATTGAAGCTTTAACTCTCACTTTGGCGACTTGCTGTTTAAGCGGAGTAATTCCAGCAGTTTTCGCTTTAAAAATAAACGTTAGTGAAGTTTTGAGGGCGGAATATTGATAATTGAAGCCAGAAGCCTCACTAAGATCTATCATGTTGGCTCTTCGCAAATTAGGGCGGTAAATAACGTAGATTTAAAAATAGAAAGAGGAAACATCATTTCAATTTTCGGCCCTTCCGGAGCTGGAAAAACAACTCTTCTTAACCTAATTGGACTGATTGAGGAACCGACCTCGGGAAAGCTCTTCTTTAACGGAACCGACACATCCACATTAGATGAAAACGCTCGCAGAAAAATTCGATTAATGAATATAGGCTTTATATTTCAAACCTTCAATTTGCTCCCCCAACTCACTGCTATTGAAAACGTGGAATTGCCAATGGCCCTAGCTGGAATGCCTTTACATCAACAAAGAGAAAAAGCGACGACATTGCTGAAGGCCGTCGGCTTAGAAAAAAGAATGAATCATCTTCCTAAACAACTTAGTGTTGGTGAGATGCAAAGAGTTGCCATAGCAAGGGCGCTGGCAAATGACCCCCAACTAATAATTGCAGACGAGCCGACAGGAGAACTCGACACAAAAACAGGCATTGAAATAATTAATCTGTTACATGATCTTTGTCGAGAAAAAAACATAGCAATGATAGTAGCCACGCATGACAAAAAAATTGCTAAAATAGCTGATATAATCTACCAGATGCGCGACGGCAAGCTTGAATAGTAATT
>CAYXFE010000076.1:632-5172 GCA_964464195.1 uncultured Candidatus Bathyarchaeia archaeon | reverse complement strand
ATTTAGAGACAAGCCATGAAGTTGTAGAAGTGATAGAGAAGGAGAAGCTTGGAACCGGAGGCGCAGTTAAAGAGGCTGTTAAAAAAGCTAAAGAAGAACTGGTTTATGTCATGAATGTTGACGATATAGTCACGTATGACCCGCGGAAGCTCTTTGATTATGCTGATGCTGGAGCCGCAATTCTTCTAGCCCGGCCTCACATTGGATTTGGAGTAGTCAACCTTGAAGGAGACTTCGTTGTCGGTTTTGAGGAAAAGCCCCTACTCGACTTTTATGTGAGCGCTGGCCATTACGTTTTTAGGCGTAAGATAATTGAGCAATATTTCCCAGACATTGGAGACTTGGAAAGGGAAGCCTTGCCAGTAATCGCCAAAAATAGGCTTCTGAAGGGAATGAAGCTTGAAGGCGAATGGTATACAATAAACACGTATAAGGATTACGTTAATGTGAAAAAGCTTATAGAAAATGGAAAGATAAAATTGCCTGCCTAATTTAGCCCATTTTAGCTTATATAGCTTGTTCTTTCCCTATCTTCCTCCTTTAGCCGTCTAATATAGCTTTCACGCCTAGCCTCTATCTGATGCATCTTCTCAAGAAGCTTCTCAGCCCTTTCAATTTCAACGTCCAAGCCAGAAAGGTCAACATTCAATTCCAAAATTTTACATAAAGCATTAAGCACGCTTTTAGCAGCCTTTGGGTCCGGCATGTAACCTCTAGTCTCACCTAGTAGGCAGAGAGCGTTGAGGCCCTTAAAGCGAGCTATGCCCAGAAGTATTCCGGCTATTCCAACAATTGGATTTCCGGAAGGGCTTTTCATGCATTCAGCCTTCAAAGCTTTTTCAAGCAGTTCCCTGCTGGTGGAAACGGCATAAACTTTTGGTGAGCCTTCAACCTCCTTTCTGTAGCCTCCAAGCGTAATTATTAGGCTTACACCTTTGCTCTTGGCATAATCAGCTATTTTCGCTGCAATTTCATATTGCCCCTCAATTGTTTGAGCTTGGCTGTCGCCCGTGAAGAGTATTAGATCTCTATTCTGCTGATTTTTCCAGTAATAGAATACTCCGCGTAGAAGTCTAATGTTGCCTTTACTGTTTACAATTACGTAGTATGGGAAGTGGGGTGAGTAAAGATGTGCAAAGGGCTTTGCTTTAAGCTTTTTAACTAGATATTTAACGGCTATTCTTCCAACCATTCCGAGACCTGGTAACCCTTCAATTAGAACTGGATTTTCAAGCTGTATTGAATCTCTTTCAATTATTACTGTCTTTTTCAATTTCGGCTTTCTCCTTCAGCATTCTTCTATACTTAGCATACTTGTCGTCCGGCGAAAATTTTGCCGGATGCGGAATTTTCACGTTTCCCCCGCAGTAGGGGCATTTATCTTTCTTTAGGGTGTATCTTCCGCATTTAACGCACTTTCTTAGAAGCCATACCATTATTTTTCCCTTTTGAATGAGCCTTGACCGCCAAGTTTACTTATGTTCTTGAGTACTGCGTCCTTAGCCTTTTCCATTATTTGCTCCGCTGTTCTGTAGTCTTCTGCGATGACCTCGATGGCGTAGCGTGGCGGAGCAACGACGTAAAGCTTAACTTGCCCATTTAAACCGTCTACAACTTTTTCTGCAGCCATTAAAGCCTGCTTTATCACGTTTACGCCATCCGGCTTATAGCATTGAAGCTCGAATACGCCCTTTATCCTAACGGTTGGTATCCTAATCTTCTCCTTTGCAATTTCTTCCAAAACTTTGGCGATTTCTTCTGGGATTCCAGCCTCAATTAGAACTTTTGCGCCTTTTCTGACTGTTTCTTCTAAGCCGTCGTATATTCCTCCAAATTTTTCTTCGAGGATTACGCCAGCCTTCTCGTAGATTTCTTCTGGCGTTAAGCCAAGCTTTTCGGCTGCGCTTTTGAGCAGCCCCTCAGCTCTTCTTTCCCGTTTCCATAAGTAGATTTTGTCTATTCTCTCCCTTTTTGTTACTCTTCTTAGGGATAGGTCTACATGCCCCTTTTCCGGGTCTACTCTAAGCACCTTTAGAACAAGTTTCTGTCCTTCGCGAACATGGTCTCTTATGTTTCTTATCCATGAAGAGGAAATTTCTGATATATGAAGTAGACCTTCCTTTCCATATTCGTCTAGATAAACGTAGGCGCCGTAATCAACTATCCTTCTAACTGTGGCGACGACTAAATCTCCTACTTCAGGCCATTCAGCCCGTTTAATAACCATAAATTATTCACCGTTTCTATTCTAAAACAGCTACTATTTCGCCCTTAATATCGGCTTTTCCACCTGTAGGCTCGGCGAGTAAGGCTCCGCAAACATTGCAGTAGACGCGATTGGATGCGTGGCTAAAAACTAGTTGTTCATTTCCGCATTCTGGACATTTCACCCTTAGGAATCGGCTTCTAGGGGCGGGAATCAATTTTTCCCAGTCGCTGCTCAAACTTTTCGCCTCCCTTTTATTCTATGACAAGTTTTCTTAGTCTTATTCCTTCCCTATGCCTTGTATAGCCGCAAACCTTACACTTAAGCTTTAAAGTCTGTTTCTTGGTTGTTTTCGCAAATTTTCGCTGTAATGGATATTTTTGTCCACCGTATCCTTTCTTTTCTCTTTCGTGATGTCTTTCTCCCTTGGCGAGCGCCCTACGTTTTCCAGCCTTATATAGAGTAACCGTGTGAACTTGATAAGTCTTGCAACGAGGACAGTAAGTCCTAATTTCTTTGGGAACCTTCATGTCTATTCACTAACTTAGCTACAAAACAACTCCAACAAAAATATTTAACTGTTTCTAGCTCAGCTCAACCTCAACGGCTAAGCCCTGCCTAATTAAAACCCGAGCGTTCTCAACCGGCAAAGAAGCAACATCCTCACTTTTGAACGGTCCGTAAGTTTTAAGGTCAACGCCGACGATGGATGGAACATCCTTAAGGAAGCGAACAACCATTTTACGTTTCTCCGCTCTGCCCATATCTCCAGAAATCTTCCCCTGAAGCAAATTTTTTGCCAATTCCTGAAAATATTCAGTAATTGAAGTTGTTTTTTCGCTAATTTTTTCTTCTTCGCTTACTAAGCAATTTTTCGGAATCTCCTTTCCAGAACTTAGGCAATCAAGAATTTTCTTTAATCTAATTTTTAAAAGTTCATTTACCATTTTCTTGACATTTTCATATTCGATTTTTGAAAGTTTTCCCTTAATTGTCTTATTATCTATCATTCGGCTTTCTTCACGAATCTTTCTTATGTACTCGGCTATTTTTTCATAGAAGTCCTTCGGTAGAGATTGGAGAGTGGATGTCTCCTTTTCCTTTTTCCATGCTTCATAGAGTTCTTCATACATTGCCTAGCACTTCCGCTGCGCCTTTACAAAGCAAGAGCATGGCGACGGCTGTTGGCAACTCAACTTTACATTCCTTGAATGGTCCATAAGTTTCTTCCCCTACTCTCAGTTGGGGCGCTTCAGAAACAAAAACCTTGATTGTTCCGTGACGAAATGCGACTGCCTCCTTCAACGGATCGAAATCTTCAATGTTGTTTTGAACTTGAATTTTTCTGAATCCGGTTTTTCCATGCAAGCTTCCACTCAGCCTTATCAACCTATGAATGTCAGTGGTTACCACGGTGTCTATCTGGCTTGCTTGGAATTTTGCGCCATACTCAGCTATTTTCATCCAATTCTTGCCAACTACGCCCTTAAGGAGTGCCCAAGGATTGCGTTGTCCCCAGTTTTCCAAGATATAATCCTTCTGGCGAAGCAGCTTCTCTATGGTTCTTTTCCTTAAGCCGAGCCTTTTGAGGTCGGTGGCTGAGGCTCTTAAAAGAAACTCGTAAGTTCCTTTCGCTATTCTTCCACGCCAGCCAGCATCATCCAAGCTTGGCCCCGTAACTGAGCTTCCATAGGCATTAAAGCCGTGAAAATTTACGTCCAAGCCCAAGCCAATAATATAGTCAACAATTTCTTTACGAGCCATAGCATCTAATTCTCTAACTGTTTCGCTTTCAACGTGAACGTGATATCCTCTATGTCCAGAAAAGTAGACTTTCACCTCCTTAGGTGAAAAGCCGAAATCTGCGGTTAAAATGTCAATAAGCTTGATTGCTTCCTCCTTGGCTGTTTCTAAGCAAACTTCGCATGGCCAAGTTTTCTCTTCAAACTTCTCCATTCCACAGTTAGGGCATTTTTCAGGCGTATAGCCGCGTCCAGCAAACCCGCAGTTAACGCAAACCCAGCTGTCATGAACCTTATTGCATGGCGTACGAATATGGTCAGCGTCTATATCAAAGATTAAGTCTGCGCCGAGCCATCCCTTCTCGTCCATTTCAGCCTCCGGATTCTCATAATAAGCGCATGAATAGTAAGCGTCAGAAGGAGCAAAATCCTTCATAAACGCTACAAGTTCATCTTTAGACTTGAAACTTTTATGACGAAGCATTCCTCCCTCAAACATGAGAAAACCAAATTCACGCTTTCCAATTTCTGACGGTTCCTCAAGTAGAGAAGCTTCACTCTGATAATATCTACGAAACATTTCATGAATGAA
>CAYXFE010000076.1:0-622 GCA_964464195.1 uncultured Candidatus Bathyarchaeia archaeon | reverse complement strand
ACTTCATTGTGTAACGTAAATCAATTACGTCACGAAGAGAATAAATTTTCTGATAGGCATTACAACAAACGCTTTTTCAAGAACTTTATGAAAAATTTAATTTTCTGTAGGATGTTTCCGCCTACTATTATCAGTAAAGGATAAGCAGCTATCCAACTTATTGAGATAAGCTGCCCATAATACTCGTGAAAACGCGTAAACAGTTCGCTGCCGTTGCCATAGTTAATGGCTATCATGAAAAGAGCGATTATTCTCCCTATGTTAATAAAGTAGGTGATAATAGCTCCAATTACAAAGTATATTATCTTCCTAGTTCTTGAAATATCTAGGTCCCTCAGGAAAATGAGCATAAAAAGAGTATATATTATGAGACTTTCCACTCCGGAGCATGGCCACGCCACGGTAAACACGTATCTTTCTCTCCCAAGCGCTGGATCATAGTAGAAAAGGTCAGGAACCCATCCAAGCTGTGGCGATAATTTACAGTATATATACCTAAGTGAGGTTTGGTAGCCCATAAAGTTCAAGATTGACCTAGCGACAGTAGCGGTTGCGGTAGCTGGAATTTGGAAAGGAGTAAACTGTCCGTAAGGATATAGATTATCTATCATGTAAATGATTC
>CAYXFE010000075.1:0-5350 GCA_964464195.1 uncultured Candidatus Bathyarchaeia archaeon | reverse complement strand
GGCTTGGATGGGTCTGGGTCAGCCTCGAAAATGCGGTTTTGCTCCCATGCTTTCTGCCATTTCTCCTCGATTTTCTTCAAGAATTCCATAAAAGTTTCTGGACTAGCTACTTGCTTATTAAAAGTTTTGTTATTTGGCTGGGAGGAAACGATCCCCCATTGGAAGCACCACTCTATAAGGCGTGGAACTTACATTAAAAGATTATTGTCTACAAGTAAATGATTAGCCTTTAAGCTGTTTCTTCAAGATTTTTTCGGCTTCTTCTATTGCCTTTTCCAGGTTTTGTGGTTTTGTTCCTCCTCCCTGCGCGAAGTCTGGTCTTCCTCCTCCTCCGCCGCCAATTGCTGAGGCTGCTACCTTTGCAATTTCCCCGGCGTTAACACCCTTCTCTATCGCCTTTTTTCCAGCCATAACAACGATTCTGGCCGCTTTCTCATCTGAAGCATAGAATAACGCGACCGCCTTTGGCTCTTTCTTTATGGTTTGGCTTGCCGTTTGAATCATTCTTTCAATGTTTATGTCGTCGAATCTTCTCTTCACAAGTTTTACACCTTCTATTTCAACTGTTTCTTCAGCAACCGCCAAGACACCTGTCTCTTTTTCTGCGAGTTCTTTAAGCAGTTGTCTTTCCCTTCTTCTAGTCTCTTTCAGCTCCTCCAAGATTTTTTTCGCTGTTTTCGGAAGTTTTTCTATTGGTGTTTCTAATATTTCAGCTGTTTTTATTAGTAGTTCCTCTTTCTGCTGTATCGCCTTTAAGGCTTGAATGCCTATGCTATAGTCCAGCCTTTCCACACCGTCTTGAACTCTTTCAGTATGAACTATCTTTATGAAGCCTATTTCGCCAGTATTCTTAACGTGGGTTCCTCCGCACGCCTCAACTTCCCAGTCGCCAATCTTTACAACGCGTATCTCCTTGCCTGGAACGGCTCCGCCTTGATAAAGCCTAAAGCCATAGAGTTTTTCTGCTTCTGTTCGCGGCATCCACTTTATTTCAACTGGAATGTTGTGGTGAATAACTTGATTGGCCAATTCTTCGATTTTCTTTACTTCATCGAATGTTAACCGCTTATAATGGGAAATGTTAAGCCTTGAAGTTTCGACGCCTTTCTGTGTGCCAGCCTGCCAAACATGTTCGCCTAAAACTCGACGTGCAGCGCCCATTATGATATGTGTGGCTGTATGCGCCTTCATTAGGCTATAACGCCTATCCCAGTCGATTTCTCCCTCAACCATGGTTCCTTCAGCCGGCAGAGTTTCGCCTTTAGCTTCGTGAATTATCACGTTTCCAATCTTCTGCACATTTACAACTTCGCATTTTCCATTTTCGAATTTTAAAATGCCCTTATCCGCTGGTTGCCCGCCGCCTTCAGGGTAGAAGGCTGTCTGGTCTAGAACTATGTATTTGTTATCGATTATTTTGAGAACTTTCGCCTTAAAACTTCGCATGTATTGGTCTTCATAGTATAATTTTCGAGTTTCTGGCAGTCCTTCAACTTTTGCCTCCATTTCCGCGGTAAACTTGTCCTTAATTCCCACTGGAGCCTGAACATGTCTTTCAGCAACTATATTGTAGAAGTTGTCTGGCACTTCTGCCTTAACGGATTCTTTTTCGGCTATTTCCTTGACTATTTCAGGTGGAAGACCATGTGAATCGTAAAGTTCAACTAAAGTCTCGGTTGGGATTGTGCCTTTCCCTTTATTCTTCAGCTCTTTCACTATTCGCCTTATTAGATTCTCTCCCCTTTGGAGAGTCTGCCTATACTTCTCTCTTTCAACATCTAGAATTTCCAAAATTTTGTCGCGCATATCCCTTAGATATGGAAAGTCTGGCGACCAGTACTGAATTTGCAAGTCAACAATTTCCGGAAGTCTCTCCTCGATTCCTAGAAATCTAAGCAGACGATAGGTTCTCCTAATCATGAGTCTGGCTAGATAGCCTTCGCGAACATTGGATGGAACAACACCTTCAGCAAGCATGAAAGCCAAAGCCTTAGTATGGTCAGCAACAGCGAAGACGCTTTCAACTGGAGAAAGCAACCTGTCAAGTTCCTCAACTTCCATGCCTACTTTTTCAGCTATTGCCTTTCTCGCATTTAGGCGATTTGCAACCTTCTCTAGACTAAGCATGCCTGAATATTTGGATACTTCGCCTAGAAGCTTTTCATCTAGGTTTGTTATGCCAGCCATGCTGAAAATTTTATCCAAAACGGAGCCGTAAACCGCGTGGAACCCGCTTATAGCTCCACTCGAAAGCCAAGTATATCTTTCAATTCCATATCCAGTGTCAACCGTACGTATTGGAAGCTTGACGAATTCTCCGTTGACAACCTTATAGTTCATAAAGACTAGAGTCGCAACTTCCAATCCGTCAATTATTGTTTCTACGTCGGGTCCGGCGTTTCCGCCTCCAATCCATACGCCCTCTTTGTAGATTACCTTTTCAGCCGAGACGCCCAAAATTTCAGTTACAAACTCATGATGATAACGTACAGTCTGATCTTTCCAGTAAATCTCCTTGTCCGGATAGTTAAACGCGTGATGGCCGCCCATCTCGAAAATGGTTAGATGCCGCCCGAAGGTTGGGCCTACATTGTCGACGTCAACGAAGCGTAGGCATGGTTGACAAATTACAAGCGGATTGGCCGGAGGCGGAATAATACCCTCAGTAACATAGGGTTGAAAATCAATTATGCTTGCATGTGTAAAATAGAGGTCGTCCCGCCAGCGCGCAACAATCGGATAAGGCTTAATCCTTTCATGACCATGCCTTTCAAAGAATGAGAGGAATGCCTCGCGCATTTCCCTTACATTATACTTTCTCCGCGTCGGAGAATTTCCAATGAAAGTGTAGGGGGCGCAGCCAGCGCTTGTTGACTCTCCGCATGTAGGCTGGTCTGGATTAAGCGTCCAGAAATATTCTCCGCATTTCGGACACTTCTTTCGGACATAACCATATTCCTTGAAGAATGGGAGTTGATATTCGCTTTCTGGAAATTCTTTCAAGCCCTATCCTCCGGCCAATCCATCCTCAAAATGGAATAGGAGACATTTAACGATTTATATTCTAGCCAACCTTGAATCCCAAAATTAAACCTAAAATGAAGCTTCCAGTCAGCGGCAAAGTAGAAATTATTATGGTAAGCCAATCAGCAGCTTGCTGCCCCCAGCTAAGCAAGTTTCCAACAGCCTGAAGTAATTTTTCAAAATTTATAGTTATTACCCCAGAGTAGCCCAAATAGACTAGAATTAAGAGGAAAAAGCCCGCTATTATCATCAAAAGTTTTATTGCTTTTTTGATAGCGAATCCTATTATGAAGCCGCATATTGCACCTACACCAAGCTGATAAATCACCGGTGGAATAAGTTCGCTCATTTCTCAAGCAAGTTATCCAGCCTAACCGTTATAAGGTTTCTCTACAACTAGCATGCTGGAGGCCGATAGCGCATGGACCTACTTTCCATATACCTACTAAACCTTGTAGTGACTGTTGGCATGTTCATAGTCCTAATATTCAGGGCATGGATAGAACTGAAAAATTACAAGATGATGTGGAAGGAACTCGAATGGAAAGAAACCTACAGGGCGGTAGGCAGAATATTAAAGGCTGAAAAGGATCTATTCACAAAAGTTGAAGGAGGAGAAGAACTCTACAAGCTTCTATGCGAAATATTCAAAGTTCAAGAAGATTAAGAACCGCCGAATCCATACCATCCGTCAATAAGCCTAACTTTCGCGTGCTTCTTTTCCATTCCATAACGCTGAAGCGGCTTAGTCAAATGCCGTTCAGAACGCGGGTCAGAAACATAAATCCCCTCTTTCAAGTTTCTCTCTTCCTCAACGGCTATTTTCTCCATCTCTTTGGAACGAAAACCACATTTTTCACATCTAAAACCTTTACCGGCTCCCATAGACTTCATTCTCTTTCCACATTTGGGGCAAAGCGGATTCATATAGACAACCTTTGGAGCCAGCCTCAAAATTTTCAGTTTCTCCAAATTAATCGTTAACGGATTCCTTTCGGAAGGTGGACGAACTCCGCCGTAAGCTTCAATTAAATCGCCGACTACAAGTTTTCTAGCTATCTTTCTTAAGCTTCCAGTCGGTTCGTAGGCGGCACAGTCAATTTCGCCAGTTTCATCCTTTATTGTAAAGATTACATGTCTACGGGGAATTATTCTCGGCGGCTTACAAACCGTTCCCTTAACAATAACGGGATGATAGGGCTTAACTTCGCTTATAGAGTTAACTCTCCGTAAATGGGCGTCTGTTCCATGATTTGTCCTAAAAATAACCCATCTTTCGATTGGCTCCAACGCCTTAACCATTTCATGAGCCTTCTTGACAATTTCTGGCGACTCTCCACGTATTCCATAAAGAATCGGGTCGGGCCCTCTAGGCGTTATTAAAATTCTCCCAGTCTCGGGGTCAACATTATTGAATGTGTAGGGTTTTGTTTCTTTGTCCATTCTGCGGACTGACTCTTCATCTATTTGTCTTGGTTTTCCATAGTTTTCTGGAGTTCTATAGGCGATAATCTCGTAGGTATGGTCGCCATGTAAGGGTTCGCCTATTGCCGCGAGGGCGCCAATTATTCCTCTGCATTTTTTGAAACCGAAGGCTTCGGCTCTAAACTTTTTAATTAGGCTTATTGCATTTTCAAGCTTAACCAATCCTTGAATAGTGTTTTTCGCGAATTCTCTAATCTCTTTAGGAATGTCTAGTCCTTGGAAAAAGACTATTCCAGGATCTGTTCCTTCATATTCTAGGTCAGCATATTCTTCAACTGTGTCGATTGTGAATTCCTTAACTTCGTCTAGTAGGTTTTCTTCTAGTTGGATTCTGAGGCATAGGGCTCCGTTTCCACGGGTTTTCCATGGAACATTTGGGTTTAACCTAACAAGATTTGGATAGTCGAGGAATTCTGCGTTTATTTTTAGCAGTTTTTCCACTAGAAGAGCGGCTATATACGTTGTGCATCCTTTTCTCGGCGAGTCTGTGTCGTCTATGCCGATGTGCAGACTAATCATTTATTTCACTTAAGTATGCAATGGTGAAGTGTAATTTATGCTTGGCTGAACTGAAATAAAATAAGGTGGAAAATGAGTTATGATGATTCTTCAATAACTATCATTGTAAGTGTTGATCTAACCTTATCCAGTCGCCTAATGTTCCATGTAACTATCTCCTTTAATTTATCCATGGTTTCAGCCCTTACCTTTGCTACTATGTCGTAGACTCCGTAGACTGCGTAAGCTTCTTCTACCCCTTCAATGCCCTTCAAGGCTTTCAGAACCTCATTTTCGGCGCCTATCTCCGTGTTTATGAGCACGAAGGCAGATGGCATAACTT
>CAYXFE010000074.1:0-5404 GCA_964464195.1 uncultured Candidatus Bathyarchaeia archaeon | reverse complement strand
CAGTTTTAAGGGTTTTTCTTTTGTGAATGATTCTTTTAGGTCTGCTTCGGTCACTTTATTTCCTTTTATTGCTACTATTTTGTTTCTTTTCCCTTCAAGCAGCATTTTTACTGCTTTTTCTCCGAATAGGCATGCGAGCATTCTGCTTCTTGCTGTTGGGTGGCCGCCTCTCTGCACGTGGCCGAGAACGGTCACTCTAACTTCGCATCCAGTCTTTTTCTCTATGTAACGCGCCAATTTCCTTGTTATTCCTACTCCTTCGGCTGCTACGATTATGTTTGAGCGTTTGCCCTTCCTGCTATTTTCTAATATTCTTTTGCAGATTTCATCCATGTCCACGCTTATTTCTGGGACTAGTATGCTTTCCGCTCCTACTGTCAATCCTACTTCTAGGGCTAGGAATCCCCTTTTTCTCCCCATAACCTCAACTATGAACACTCTTTCATGGGAAACAGCCGTATCCCGAATCTTGTCTATCAGCGAAACAGCCGTGTTCACGGCTGTGTCGAATCCTATTGTCTCGTCTGTTCCGTAAACATCGTTGTCTATTGTTGCCGGTACGCCTATTATGGCTGTTTCGCAGTGTTGACTTAGCTTGTATGCGCCTTTGAATGAGCCGTTTCCGCCAATAACTATCAAACCGTCAATTTTGTTTTTCTTCAGTGTTTCAGCCGCCTTCAAAATTCCGCTTTTCCTTCTAAATTCTGGACATCTCACCGTATGCAGTATTGTTCCGCCTAGATGAATGATTCCGCCCACCGCTCGCGGGTCAAGTTCAACCTTATTATCATAGATTAAACCTTCAAAACCTCTTCTAAAACCGTAAATTTTTAGTCCTTCCGGGTAGGCTGTTCTGACTATTGCCCTTATTGCAGCATTCATTCCCGGAGCGTCGCCGCCGCTTGTCACAATGGCTATCCGCTTCATAACAGTCGCCCCACTAGCCTTTTGTGTATTTTGGTAAAAACAGTTTTGCCGCCAGAATGGGAAAAGCTAAAAATAGTTTGCCAGTGAAGGAATTAGCAAAAGGGAAGTGAACGGCTTGTATGGATGGAACGGCAAAATATTAAGGATTAACCTATCAGATGGAAAAGTTTCCATTCAAAATTTTGACGGAGAATTTGCAAGAAAGTTTGTTGGCGGAAGAGGGTTTGCAGCCAAAATTCTTTGGGACGAGTTGCCGCCGGGTGTGGACGCATTAAGTCCAGAAAACAAGCTTGTTTTGGCGGCTGGACCATTAACTGGGCTTCCAGGCCCAAGCCTCGGAAAGCTTGTGTTAGCCGCTAAAAGCCCGCTTACCGGCGGTTACGGAGACGGAAACATTGGGACGATGGCGGCTGTTCATCTGCGAAAGGCTGGATACGACGCTGCAGTCATAGAGGGAAAGGCAGAGAAGCCAGCCTACATATACATTGAAAACGATAAGGTTAGCATAAACAGCGCTGAGGGCTTATGGGGCAAAACAACATTCGAAACAGAAAGAATCCTCAAAGAAGTTCATGGAAGAAATACGGGAATAATCTCAATTGGGCCTGCAGGCGAAAACTTGGTTAGATACGCCACAGTCATTTCTCAGGAGGGTCGAGCCGGCGGAAGACCGGGAATAGGCGCAGTTATGGGCTCCAAAAACTTGAAGGCCATAGTCTTTAAAGGAACTGGCGAAATTCCAGTGGCTGATTCTGAGAGTTTTAAGGAATTAAGCCTAGAATGCTACAACGCCATAAAGTCTAGTCAAGGTTATAGTTTCTGGATTAGGCAGGGAACCATGATGACGATTGAATGGTGCAATGAAAACTCTGTTTTGCCAACAAATAACTTTAGGGAAGGAATCTTCGAGTTTTACAGATGCATTGATGGATATGCTCTCGAAGCGTCAAAAATTAAGCGTAGGGGCTGTCCAGGCTGTAATATGCAATGCGGAAACGTAGTCCTAGACCTGGATGGAAAGGAGTCGGAGCTTGACTATGAGAATGTTGCCATGCTAGGCTCTAACATTGGCGTGAATCAGCTTGGAAAAGTCGCCATTCTGAATAGGATGGCTGACGAGTTTGGACTAGATACAATTTCGCTTGGAAATGTGCTTGGCTTTGCGATGGAAGCTACTGAGAAAGGCTTATTGAAGGATGGAATAGAATGGGGAGACTTCGAAAGGGCAAAGCAGTTAATTGAAGACATCGCATATAGGCGTGGTCTCGGTGATTTGCTTGCTGAAGGAGTCATGAGAATAAGCCAGAAAATTGGCGGAGACTCTGAAAAGTGGGCGATGCATGTCAAGGGCTTAGAAGTTTCAGCCTATGACTGTCACACTGTGCCTGGAATGGCCCTTGCCTTCGCAACCTCGCCTATTGGTGCGCATCATAAGGATGCATGGGTCATTTCTTGGGAAGTGAAAACCGATAGGGAGGGCTATACAAAGGCTAAGGTTGATAAGGTTATTGAGTTTCAGCGAATCAGAGGGGGAATGTTTGAGGCGCTTGTTTCATGCAGGCTTCCATGGATAGAACTCCAATTCCCACTTGAATACTATCCTAGGCTTTTGAAGGCTGCAACCGGCCTAGACTTTACACTTGAAGAACTAACAGCTACGCTCGGAGATAGGATTTATGCGCTTATAAGGGCTTTCTGGATAAGGGAGAAGGGCGGATGGAACAGAAGCCTCGATTATCCGCCGATACGATGGTTCGAAGAGCCATTAAGTAAGGGACCATATGCAGGCAAAAAACTTGATAGGGAAAGATTTGATCAGCTTTTAAGCATGTATTATGAGGCTAGAGGGTGGGATAATCGAGGAATACCTAGAAAAAGTACTTTCGAGAAATTGGGATTAGTTGAAGTGGCGAATACGCTTGAGAAGTATGTTTCGTTGAGCGCTTAGCCTTTGCTAGCCGAATAGGGCTCCTAGACCTTCTAGCGCCGCCTCTTCCTTCTCTTTCTCTTCTTCCTCTTTCTTCTTTTCCTCTTCTTTCTTTGCTTCTTCTGTTGGCGCTTCTGCGGCTGGCGCTGCTGCTGGAGCAGCCATTAGGGTTGGCGCGGACTTTATTGCTTCTTCTATGTCTACTTCTGATAGGGCAGCCACTAAGGCTTTCACTCTTGCTTGGTCGGCGTCTATTCCTGCCGCCTTTAGGATTTGGGATACATTTTCTTCGTTAATTTCCTTTCCTGCTTTATGAAGGAGCATTGCGGCGTAAATGTATTCCATACCCATTTTCATCATTCTCCCATTTTGAAGGTTGATTACTCCAATTTCAACTTTTCGCGTTTAGGCTTAAGTGTTTAGTGATAGGCTAAACCAAACTATATAAACATTGCTAGGCTTATGGCCTTCAGCTTTCTTCAAGCTTTATCTTTTGGCTTAGTGCTAGGGCTTCCGCATGGGCTTTTCTTAGCAGGTCTCCTATCGTTTCTTTGGTTGGTATTGCAGCATTAACAGCTAAGAAGTATGCTTCTTGATGTGCCTTCTGCAAGAGTAAGCCTACGTTTTCGGGTATTGGAATCGCAGCGTTTATTGATAGGTTAAAGGCGTAGCTATGTGCCTCCTCAATGCTCTTCCTTATTTCATCCAAGTCTACTGCCAAGTCTTCCTCTGTGATTATATAACCATCATCATAGACAACCTTAAGCGAAAGACCAATCTCAACAGCCTTAATTCCAAGCTTTGAAAGAATATTCGCCAACTGAAGCGAAATAACCTCGCCTTTACGGCATACAAGTGTATCCTTATTTACCCAAACGCTTCCAGACTCAATCCGCGTCGGAATCCCAACGGTGCTGAATTGACTGATAACTGGGCCGGGCGATAAACCAGTATTTCCAGCCGGAACAACAACGTCAAATGAGGCCTTATCTCCAGCCTTCGCGACGGCTCTTACTTTATTCTTTTCAAGCAATATTGAAAGCTTAAATGGATTCATGTTTGTGAACAAGAAAATGTTTGGCCCAGTCAAATATTCTTCTAGTTTTTTCAGTTTTGGGTCGCCAAGCTCGTCTATGGCTCTTTTAACGAGCGTGTTTTTGAAAACCTTCATTACAACCTCTTTTTCCAGTTTCCGCTTTAACTCCTGAAGCTGGGCTGCTCTAACCTTTTCTAAACTAGCAATTCCAATAACCCTATACTGGGAAAGGAGCTTCTTAATCTCCTCAACCTGCCGAGCTTTCTGCAATAATACTTGCTGTGAAGGCATCACTCATCGCCTAAGGCTTAATCTTAACTGGCTCCCCCATTGTAAGCTTCAAATAGATGGAACTAATGTTCTTTAGGCCCCTTTTAAGTTTGCCTTCTAGGCTATGAATAACGGCCAAAACGTTCTCAGCAATCTTATCGTCTGGCATATCCTCGCTTCCAACCCTACATTGAAGAACAGGCTGACCCCTAACCCTAACCATGACTGTTTTTCTTCTACGCTCAATCAGAGGCGCAATGTCGGCGCCCGGCGGAACAGGAGTAGGCATTTTACCCCTAGGCCCAAGAATTGGTCCCAAAATCTTTCCTATAAGCGGCATAAGAGGCGCTTCAGCCAGGAAAAAGTCATATTTCTTGGCTAGTTCCCTCTGCTTCTTCTTGTCTCCAGCCATTCCCTCCAACTCTTCCCTAGTTAGGACGTAGTCTGCACCAGCCCTCTTCGCCTTTAAAGCCATCTCACCCGAAGCAATAACGCAGACCTTCATTTGCTTTCCAAGCCCATTTGGAAGTTCGATTGTTTGCTGTATTCGGCCTTCAGGCTTTTTGGGATCTATGTCCTGAAGGTTTATGATGAGTTCTACTGATTGGGTAAAGTTTCTCTTCTTACTTTTTTCGCGAACCTGCTTTAATGCTTCAATTATTGTTTTCTTGTCAAGCGGCATTGCGGAGCCTCGCCTTTTCACCTACGATTGGCTTTTATAAAAATGTTGCCAAACCTAGCCGGCTTCTTCTTTCTCGAACAGTTCATCATACTTGCCTTCATCAATTTCCCTCTGAACCTCTCTGGGATCCTTGCCTTCCACGGTGACTCCCATGCTAACGCAACTTCCTAAAACTTCCTTTGCAGCTTTCTTTAGGCTTTTAGCTAAAAGTTCCTGGCGCTTCATCTTTGCAATCTTGATAACTTGCTGAATCGTTAAGTTTCCAACCTTCTGCTTGCCAGGGTCGCCAGAACCTTTCTCTATTCCTAATTCTTTGACGATCAAGGCAGAAGTAGTCGGCGTTCCAACCTCAACTTCAAACTCCTTAGTATCAACATCAACAATTATCTTGACTGGAACCTTCATTCCGCCGAAATCCTTAGTTAACTCGTTTATCTTGTTAACTATGGCCATCACATTAACGCCTAAGGGACCTAAGGCTGGACCAAGCGGTGGGCCAGCTGTTGCTTGGCCTCCTGGAACAAGCGCTTCAATTGTTTTCTTTTCTCCCATTCTATTCACC
>CAYXFE010000073.1:2150-5428 GCA_964464195.1 uncultured Candidatus Bathyarchaeia archaeon | reverse complement strand
GTACCAGTACCATGGATTTGCCCACATGCCCCATGCGTATGGGCCGAAGAGCCACCAGCATGCTCCTCTGCCGAAGAGCCAGCCTGGCCTCTGCCATGGCGGTAGATAGCTGAATGGTCCTCTGCCTGGCCATGGACTCCACCAGCCCCATCCGCCGCCTCTCCAACCCCATCCCCAAGGCATATCATTTTCACCTCTTTTCGTGATACTTCACATAATAGTTGCGCGTGCCAAAATATAAATTTTGTGATATATCACACAAATAATAACGGCGAAACAAGCGAAAACAATTAAAACAAAATCAGCAAATAATGAAGCACATGAAAGAAATAATTCTCAAGCCCATAGGAAGAGTGCACGTAAAATTTGACGACGAAACAGTGAAAAAATCCATGTTTGGAGTTAAAGGGGAAATAGAAGTCTTCAAAGAGTACGAAGAAGGCCTAGAAGGAATAGACGGCTTCTCCCACCTAATAATCATTGCATACCTACATAAAGTTACGGAAGAGCAAAAGAAGCTTCTGAATGTTAGATTCAGACGTTTACAGCGTTTTGGTTTGAAGGAAGAGGAACTTCCGGAAGTAGGAGTTTTCTGTTGTGATTCTCCGCATAGGCCGGTTCCAATAGCCCTAACCATAGTTAGACTTGTGAAGCGAGAAGGAAGAAGACTTTACGTTGAAAATTTGGACTTGTTTGATGGAACTCCAGTTTTGGATATAAAGCCCTATACTCCAGAGAGAATTATAGAAGATCTGGAGCTTCCGGAATGGTATAAGGAATTATACAAAAAAGTCGCTAAGATAACCGGGATTGAGAGGCCTTATCTTTAGTTTTAGGGATGGAAGAAGCCTTAAATATTTTGTGATATATCACATAAAGTGAGGAATTCAAAATGCCAAGATTCGGCCAAAGATGGTGCCATAGAAGCAGAAGAGGAAGAATAGGAAGAAGACCAAAACCAGTAATGATAGGGGTAACTCCGCCAATCCAAGGCTTCAATCCATATCCACCGCCGCCAACTCCACAAGAGCCAATAATACTTGAGGCGGCAGAAGTTGAAGCTCTCCGCCTAATAGACCTAGAAAAATGCTCATTCGAAGAAGCTGGACAAAGAATGAACATTTCAAGGAATACTGTTTGGCGGCTGGCTGAAAGCGCCAGAAGAAAAATAGTAACAGCTATTCTGCAGGGAAAACCCATATTTATAAGGCCAGCGCAGCCTCCTCCGCCACAGCCTCCACAAACACCATAACATTAAAGCCGTTTACATGAAGGGAATTAGAATTCTGTAGGCTATTCCTCCAAGCAGCAACGCTAATCCGATGTCAAAGAATGTTATGAAAAGCGCCTTTTTCCATCCTAACTCGCGGACGCAAGCCGCTATCGTTGCAATGCATGGGATATAAATCATTGTTACAAGCGAGAAAACAATCATTTGAGGATGTGATAAATCGCCCAAAACCATACCCTCCAATTTTAAGGCGTCTCTTAACAAAATTAGAGCTAACTCTTTACGTAAAATTCCAAAGATTAATGGAATACCTGTAACCGCAGGCAGACCAAGCCAACCCTCAAAAAGCGGACTCATAGCATTTACAACTTGTTCCATAACCCCAGTGACGGCTAATGCTTCAATTACTACGCTTCCAGCAATTATAATCGGGAAAGCTATATAGATGAAATCTTTGGTTCTGCTCCAAGTCTTTACCAAAATATTTTTTATCGAAGGCCTTTTGTAAGGCGGCATTTCCATGATTAGGCCTACTGGCTCGCCTGGAACAACCTTAAACGCTATTCTTCCCAAAGCAAAAATTAGGACTAAATCGAAAAGGTAAAGCGCTAAAGCTGCGTGTAAGCCAATGAATCTTCCAACCAAACCTAAAATTATAACGGTTCTGGCAGCGCAAGGAATTAGAACAACGGCGAAGGCGGCTAGGAATCTTTCTCTTTCTGTCTCCATGATGCGGCAGCCAATGCATGCTGGAACATTGCATCCATAACCTAGCATTAGCGGAATGAAGGCTTTACCATGCAGTCCAATCTTGTGCATAAGGTTGTCCATTAGAAAGGCTGCGCGGGGCAAATAGCCAGTATCTTCAAGCAACGCCAACAGAATATAGAATGGCACAATGTAGGGTAGAGCTATGGTGATTCCAGCTACAATCCCGCCTATAACTCCATCAATAATTAGGCTAGTTGCAGCCTGCGGCAGATTGCCGCTTAACAGATTGGCGATTGCCGGAATAAGCCAGCCCTCAAAAAAGCCTTCAAGCCATTCGGTTAGGAGGTTTCCTCCAAGAAATATTATCGTAAAAATTGCTCCTAAAACGGCGACAAGAATTGGATAGCCTAAAACTTTATGGGAAGTCACAGCGTCAAGCTTCTCTTCTAAACTAAGCCTAGGAGGAGAAACAATAATCGTAACTTCCTTGGCTATTTTATTTGCAAGATTATACCTTTCAGAAGTGATGACAATATGCGCGGGTTCTCCGTGAATGTTCTCAATTTCAGAAGCAAGTTTTTCGGCAGCCTCCAAAACTTCCCCGCCATGCTCATAAGATTTGATCTTTCCAACAATTGCAGGGTCACGCTCAAGAAGCTTTATGGCAACCCACCGTGAAGGATAAATCTCACATATCTGCGGAGCCTTAACCTTAACGATTCCTTCAAGTTTTTCGATTCTTTCCTCAATCTCCTTGCCATATCTAACCTTTAACGGTTTTAGCCTAATTCTTCCTTCAGCCACATTCACAACTGCAGTTAAAAGCTCCTTTATTCCAATCCCCGCAATAGCAACTGTCGGAATTACGGGTATGCCTAAAATTTCGGAAAGTCTTTCAGCATCTATTCTTATTCCTTTCTTGGCTGCGAAATCAACCTGATTTAAATCCAAAATTACGGGTGCTTCAAGCTCTAGAAGCTGAATTGTAAAGTATAAGTTTCTCTCAAGAGTTGATGCGTCAACAACGTTTATGATTACGTCCGGACGCTCAATTGCTATGTAGTCTCTGGAGACTATTTCTTCAATTGAATAGGTTGAAAGCGAATATATACCCGGCAAATCGATAACATGAATCCTGTAACCTTCAAAGTATAGGGTTCCCTCAGCCCTCTCAACCGTCTTGCCGGGCCAATTGCCAACTGTCTGATTTAATCCGGTAAGCTGATTGAAAATTACGCTTTTGCCAACGTTGGCGTTGCCAGCCAAGGCTATTCTAAGCTTTTTCTCCTTAGTCATGACTTTTCCTTCTCAAAGGCTTAACAAAAACCCTTGACGC
>CAYXFE010000073.1:0-2050 GCA_964464195.1 uncultured Candidatus Bathyarchaeia archaeon | reverse complement strand
TTCTTCACTCATCATCTTCACCTCGAACCCATATCGCGGCAGCCAATCTTGAATTCAGCATATAGCATTCATTGTTAACTCTAACTTTAACGAAGCCTCTTCTCAAATCTTTATCTAACAGATGCAACTTTTTTCCCGGTTTTATCCCATAACTTTCAAGAATTCGTAGAATTTCGCTTGATTCCTCTGTTATTTTAATTATCTTCACAATCTTTCCAGCTTTAAGTGAACTAAGCGGACGGCATTTTTCCTCAATTATTTCTCCCTTACTTGAAGGTATTGGATTTCCATGAGGACATCTTTTGGGATAGCCAAGCGCTCGCTCTATGTATGGAAGCATTTCTTCGGTTATGGCATGTTCAAGCGAGCATGCAGCTTCATGAACTTTGCTCCACTCCATCTTTAAGGCGTCGACGAGAAGTCTTTCAGCAAGGCGATGCTTTCTGATGATCTTTAACGCCTCTTTCATGCCTTTTTCGGTGAGCCTAACTCCCTTGTAGGGTTGATGTTCAACTAGGCCTTTTCTTTCCAAGCATTCAATAGTGTTTGTTACTGAACCCAGCGCTACATTTAATTTTCTTGCTATTTCAGTTGTCTTCGCGATCCCCTTTCTTTCTTGCAGTTTATATATTGCCTCTAGATATTCTTCCGACTCCTTTGTTAGTTTGAATGGTTGCTTAGTCAAGTTTGTTCGCCATTTACGAGTGCTCGTAGTTTTACATAACAACGTTATAAATAAATCTTATCAACAGAAACGAAAGATAAAAACGAGGACAATTGCCATTCACACCATTCCATATCGGACATGCAGTTATAACATATTCAATATTTGACAAGTTAGACTTCATAGCCCTACTTTACGGGTCAATTCTAGTCGATATTGAACCCTTCCTTATACTATTCCTAAACTTGCCATACCCGCTTCACGGACCAATTCATTCAATAATCGGAGTATTAGCCATAACACCGCTAATTTACATAATAACCTTGATAACTAAGCTCATTTTATCTAAAATAGGCTTCTCATTAAGGAGAAACAGCCGAAAAATTATTCTCGCGAGCATTTTAATTGGTGGCTACACCCACATAACCCTGGATGCCTTCCTTTATTCTGAAATGAATCTTGCTTGGCCCTTTCCCTATTGGAATCCGCTGTTTGGAATTTTTGGCTACTCAGAAGTCTACGGCTTTTGCATTTTCAGTTTTCTAGCTGGACTATTAATTTACACTGCTAGAAGAACACTTTTCAGAGAAAAAATTTAATTATTAAAGTTGCATAGCAAAACTTCAGTTCGTCCAGGTGAGAATGTTGACTAAATGGATTTGCCTAAAATGCGGAAGAAAATGGACAACTGAGGAAGGGCCAGATCCAAGACATTGTCCAAGCTGTGGAAGCCAAACAATAATGGAGTTCAAAGAGAAAAAATAGCGTTTTCCTCCCATCCTTTTTTAAGTCATAGTTTAATGTATCTCCAATAGAAATTTATGTAATAACACTGTTATTATCAACGATCAAAATGAGACCGCCATGCGAACTCATAGTAAAATACTTACTTCCAGCCTTCCGAAGCCTAATAGCAAAAGAACTAACAGAAAAATACGGCTTCACACAGACAGAAGCCGCAAAAAAGCTTGGAACAACCCAGGCGGCAATAAGCCAATATTTAAGATCAAAAAGAGGAGAAAAATACATAAAAGAAGTAAAGAAACTGCCAAAGGCAAAAATTCTCATAGAAGAAATAGCAAAATGTATAGCCGAAGAAGAAGCCACAACAGCCCAAACCATGCAGAAATTCTGCCAACTCTGCAAAAACCTAAGGAAAGAAAAAGCCCTATGCAAACTGCACAGAGAAATAGCCGCTCTTCCAGAAATATGCGACATATGCCCGCCAACAGCAACAACACAAAATTAATCTATAAGCTAATATACGAATCAAAAATTAGAAGAGAGCCGGGGTGGTCGAGCGGTCAGGCGGCGGGCTGCAGACCCGCTTTACGTGGGTTCAAATCCCACCCCCGGCTCCACAGCGCAACACCCGACCGCTCACTT
>CAYXFE010000072.1:0-5462 GCA_964464195.1 uncultured Candidatus Bathyarchaeia archaeon | reverse complement strand
GGCGCAACCTATCATAGGGTTAAATTTACTTTACTAACCTTTTATCCGAAAATTCAGGAAATAGTGGAAGGTGAAATAGTGGAAATAGCTGACTTCGGAGCGTTTGTTCGAATAGGCCCAATAGATGCTCTATTACATGTTTCACAGCTTATGGATGACTTCATAACGTATGATGAAAAACAAGGGGTTCTGATGGGTAAAGAAACCCAACGTAAACTGACAACTGGAGACAGAGTAAGGGTGAGAGTTACAGCCGTATCGCTTGGAAGAGGAGGAATATCCGGCAAGGTCGGCGTGACTGCCAGACAGCCATTCCTAGGAAAACTTGAATGGATACAGGAAGAAGTTAAGAAGGCTCATGGAATAGCTGAGGAAAAGAAGGAGGAAACGTCTAAATGAGCGAGAAGGCATGCAGAAAATGCCATTTGATAGCACGCGGCTCAATATGTCCACGATGCAAAGAGGCGACCATGAGCGACGACTTCTCAGGCTTAGTAATAATTTTTGACCCTGAAGGCTCAAGAATCGCCGAAGTTATGGGAGTTAAAGAAAAAGGCAAATACGCGCTTAAAGTTAGGTGATAACCATTCTAATTCTACCCGAAGATTTGAGGAAAAAACTGAAAAAACCTTTAGGAACACTCATAGTCGGAAATTTTGACGAGACTATGAGAAGATTTAAAGAAATATTAGCGAAAGAAAAGCCCACAAAATTGGTTTCTGTTGGCGACGCAGTTTCGGAAAGTCTCATGAAAAACGGAATATTCCCCGATGTTTTCATAATTGACAATAAGGTTATGCGTAAAAGTATTACGCCGATAAAGTTTAACGCAGAAAGGACGGTTCATGCAAAGAACCCTGCCGGAACAATTTCTGAGGAAGCTTGGGAGAAAATTAGATATGCCCTAAATTCAGAAATAC
This sequence comes from uncultured Candidatus Bathyarchaeia archaeon, assembly GCA_964464195.1. Lineage (GTDB taxonomy): Archaea > Thermoproteota > Bathyarchaeia > Bathyarchaeales > WUQV01 > CAYXFE01. Next base: position 4,542 of record CAYXFE010000072.1, on the reverse strand, counting down.
GGACTAAAATCATAATTGACGGAGAAGAAGATTTGCTGGCTTTACCAGCCGTCTTGTTCGCTCCGGAAAATTCATTTGTTGTTTACGGGCAGCCCCACGAAGGAATAGTAATTATTAAGGTTACTCGTGAAAAAAGAATGGAAATTAAATCGATTATTGATAGGATGAGGGGTTGTTCGAAAGACTAAAGTAGCTGATTTGACATCAAATCAACATTCAAAGGCTGATGGACATGAAAATCAAGATAACATCAGACAAGTATAATCCGTTGCTGAAAAGGAGAGAAATAATCTTCGAAGTCAATCATACACAGTCGGGCACTCCGCCCAGATTTGAGGTAAGAAAAGCTCTAGCACAGACAGTTAAGGCTGACTTGGAACGTGTCTACATCAGAAAGTTTGAAACAAAGACCGGAACCATGATTGCCGTTGGAGAAGCAAACGTTTACGATACAGTTGAACAGGCGAGGCTTATCGAACCAGAATACATAATTTTGAGGAATCAGCCTAAAGAAAAACCTGAAGAAGAAAAGGGAGAGACGAGCGAATGAGTGAGAAGAAAAAGAAGAAAGAAAAAGGAGTATACTCCTACTATAAAATTGAAGAGGGAAAAATTGTTAGGCTTAGGCCTTTCTGCGAAAGATGCGGGCCGGGATATTTCATGGCTGATCATGGAGACCGCTACACATGCGGACATTGCGGCTTCACACGCTATAAAGTAAAGACTGAAGCTAAGAAATAAAACACCTTAAATCTGACTAGACAATATTTTACATGAAGTGAATGTAATGATAAATGTTAGAGTATTTATAAACACAATTTCAGCTGAGAGATTTTGGGAAATTGGCCGTCCATTCCCGCCAGTTAAAATATCAACCAACTTAAATGTTGTAGGCGTAGAGAAAAAGAAGGAGATTCTTGAGATACCCTTCGTTTTTACGATAAATTATGTTCCCGCCGTTGCGCAAATAAGCATTAAGGGGAAGGCGCATGTAAGCGGAGATAAGAAGGAACTGGAAAAAATTTATAGCTCCTATAAGGAGAAGAAGCCTCCGCCTCCAGCCATAATACAGCCAATATCAAATGTAGTTTTCGTTGAATCCGTCTTGGTTTCAAGAACTGTTAACATTCCGCCTCCTATTCCACTTCCTCAGATTCCGCAAATAACCAAGAAAAAGCAGCCTGAACCTTCCTATAGAGCATAGCTGCCGCGTTAACTATTTTAGCGGCACATACATGGATGATCTCGATGCGCCTATGCCCGGCGTTCCATGCTTGACTGGCTTGTTGGTTATGGCGAACTCGCCAAGGTAATGCCCAATCATTTCTGGCGTTATTTCCACCGGAACAAATTCTTTTCCATTATGGACGTGAATTGTTAATCCAACCATTTCTGGAAGCACTATCATGTCGCGGCAATGAGTTTTAATAACTACCTTCTTGCCTTGCCTCATTGCCTCTTTTGCCTTTCTGATTTTTGTTAGTAATGTTTTCTGTTCCGGCGTTAATCCCCTTAGTAGGCTTCTTCTTTGACGTGAAGGGAGTAGGCTAATAAAATCATCCATTGACATTGATTGCAGCTGTTCTAGGGTGTAGCCCCTATACCTAAACTCTCTTGGCATATTTTTCGCCTATTCCAATTCACATATAAACGGTTTATTAAATCTTCCGTAATTATCTTCTTCTCTTCTTTCTTCCTGTGCTTTTGGCGGCGATTAAACCGACCTTCTGTCCTGGCGGCGCATTTCTGGAAACTGTTGTAACCTTTCTGGCGCTTCTCTTGCTGCTTCCGTAGGGGTGAACAGCGGCTATCATGGCTCTTCCGCGTGTTCTTGGATATTTATGGCCTTTAGCCTTCATCCAGTAGTATTTTGCTCCAGCCTTCATGAAGGGTTTGTCAACTCTTCCAGCGGCTGAGATAACTCCTATCGTTGCTCTGCAAAGATCATTAATATAGTGGGTTTTTCCGGATGGAAGTTTAACTATGGTTCCATCTGCTGTGTGCGCCACTACCGTGGCGTATGCACCCGAGGAACGGGCAAGTTTTCCTCCGTCGCCTGGAGAAAGTTCAATGTTGCATATCATGGTTCCTTCAGGAATGCTTCCGATAGGGATTATATTTCCAATTTCTATTGGAGCCTTGCTTCCAATCATTATTTCTTGACCCTTATACATCCCCTCTACTGCTACAGTATAGAATACTTCTCCGCTTTCAGTCTTTATTTCGGCGAGCGGGGCGCCTCTTCCTGGGTCATGCACTAAGTCGGTTACTTTCGCCTTAATATAGCCTTCAATTTCCCTCTTGCTTACTGGCGGATATTCAGCTGGAGCCACTCGCTTGTGGGTTGAGGCTCTCCAGGTTGGGGCGCCGCGGCCACGCCTTTGAACACGAATTCTTTTCCCCATACTCTTTCACCTTATAGTATTCCAAGCTTTATGGCGACGTCTGTCGCCTTATATTCTGGATGAAGCTTGACAAATGCCTTTTTCTGACCTTCCGGCGTGATTGTAACATTTACCTTTTCAACTTTTACATCATATAGTTCTTCTACTGCCCTTTTAATGTCGCTTTTTGTAGCTTTAATGTTAACTATGAAGACTAGCTTGTTTTCAGTTTCGATGAGTCTGCTTGTGACTTCGGTCATGAGTGGATATAAAATTACGTCGTGGGGGTCCAATTTAGCTTCCTCCAAATCTTTCCTTGAGTTTCTCTATTGCAGACTGCGTCCATATGGTTAGTCTTCCTGGATGGGTTCCGGGCGCCAAAAGTTCAACGTTTAAATTGTCAACTGTAACTACGTCCACTCCTGGAAGATTCTTCGCAGCTTTCATTATTCCATTTGACTCTGAAACTATTATTAGTGGACCTTTAGCTTGCTTGTATCTTCTGCCTCGCATTTTGCCTTTCCCGGCTCTAACTTTGCGGCTTTCTCTGACTCTAAAAATGTCGGGCCAAACGCCTAAATTCATAAGGGCTTTTTCAACTTCCTTAGTTTTTTCCAGTTTCTGGAATTCATCAACAACCACAAGAGGCAAGTCTGGAACATAATCAACCTCATGCCCTCTTTTCGCCACAACCTCCTTTATGGCGGTGGCTGCAATGGCAGATTTAAGCGCTAACAATTTCTCCTTCTTCGGAATTTCCTTCCTAATCTTCTTCTCCGCCACTGGTGGATGAGCAGCTCTTCCGCCGACAGTTCCTGGGATGAATGCGCCGCGCCTATCCGGATTTTTTGTTCTCGGTATTCTGGCTATTCCTAGGCCTACTCCTAGTGATTCAGCGGTTGTTCTCTTGCCAGCCATCGGGTCTCTTCCTTGAGGCTGGAAGCGGTGAGATTGAAGGGCTACAACCGCCCTTTTAATCACGTCTGGCCTCAATGGAGTTCTGAAGACTTCTGGAAGCGGAATCTTACCTACAACATTGCCGTCAAGATCGAAGATTTTGGCTGTTCTTTTAACCATGCGCTATCACTTCCCCTGCTGCGACTCTACAGAAATGGCTGTAATCTGAACTGGAGCCGCTTCCTCAACCTTTCTTGGAGGCCTAGCTGGATACCTAAGCCTAACCAGACGCTTCTTCGGCCCTGGAACGCTTCCTTCAACGAGAATGTAAGGGCCTCTCACGATTCCGTAGCGGACAAATCCTCCTTTCGGCGTTACTTCCTCGCCGTTCTTTCCAATTTTTAGTATTTTCTTATTGAATTCTGTTCTTTGATGGTATCCCATTTGGCCGGCTCTTGGGACGCTATACATTACGCGGGCTGGCTTCCATGGTCCAAGCGCAGCAACTCCACGTTTGGTCTTTCTCGACTTTCTTGGGAGTATCTTGACTCCCCATCTTTTAACTGGCCCTTGGAAGCCCTTTCCCTTAGTTATAGCAATAACATCGACGTATTGGCCTTCCTTAAAGACTTCTTCTGCGCTAACTTCCTTTCCAAGAATACTTTTTGCATATTCGAATTGTTCTTGAATTGTTCCTCCTCCAATTTTTATTTCCATAATGTCCGGCTTCTTTTTAGGAACGCCCGAAGCTTGACGCGGCTGGGTTATGGCTATAACTCTGAATTCGGCTATTTTATCAAGGTTCTCCTCAATTTTCTTAAGATTCTTTTCTGTATCAAATTTTTCGGGCAAAGTGAAAACTCTTTCAACTTCTTTTGGAGGGTTCTCCATCCAAGCTTCCGTGAAGGTTTTTAGGCCGTAAACATCCTTCGTGTATGCTCTAATGGCGCATATCAATATTGGAGGAGCATCCAGAACCGTGGCGGGAGTCATAACTTCCTTTCCATAGGTTGATGAGCCTGGTTCGTTGTCGATTATAAATACGTGAGTCATTCCAGCCTTGTAGCCCATAAAGCCTAAAAGCCTAGGGCCTTCTTCCACATCTGGCCAGTAGCGAATTCTTCCAATTGGACGTGCAGCGCGTCCTCTAGGCAAAAAGGCTAATGAACCACGCTTAGGCGCATGCTTTTTCCTATGTCCCATAGCTTATCCGTCTCGCCCAATTCTCAACGAATCATAAAGTTATAAAGTTTACTAAAAC
>CAYXFE010000071.1:0-5482 GCA_964464195.1 uncultured Candidatus Bathyarchaeia archaeon | reverse complement strand
TTATCCGTCTCGCCCAATTCTCAACGAATCATAAAGTTATAAAGTTTACTAAAACACCTCACGAAAATTAGCGACTTACCTCTCTAAGTTGCTTAACAATCACCACCGGAAGCCACCCACAAATAATCATTAAGGTACCCGGAAAGAATCCAATTTTATAATTTAGCAGTAATGTTTCAAAAGCAAAAAATGATATGGAAATGCCTATAATCGAGAGTAAAGCAGCATCCTCTCCTAGCTCTCTAAAAGCTTGTAGACTAAGCAATCCGGCGAAGAAGAGATCGCCAAGCCCCAATCCCATCATGGCTAACTCCTGCTCTGCATTGTATACTGGAGGAAGAATCGGCAGGAAGACAAGTAGAGGAAGCTCGCTTTGAACAGCCTTTGAGGCGACTTCACCCATATGCCCGGTTAGTAAAACTTGAATTATGTCTACAGCTGTTAGCAAAACGGCGAAGACAGCCGTTGATTTCCATGTGAAAAGTCCTCCTAAATATATGGTTATTAGAATCGCAAACAATATAGCGAATACGTCAATAATGTATAGGTTCCATAAATATGGGATGCCCCAGAAAACGCCAAAGTAATAGAGAAGAACAAAGATTGCTGGCGGAATTACCGAAACATACCATTTTCCAGTAACTATTAAGGAAAAAGTGAACATTAGCATGGAAAATGCAAAAAGAATGATAACTGTTAGCGCGAGGCTTGGAACCAACACCATTATTGAAATCATAACTCCCATAACTGCAACGAGGACAATGACGTCTTTAATTTGGAATTCCTTTTCTTCAAGAATCTGCTTAAGTTTACCTTCAAATTTTTTGTAGATTTTGATTGATGCAAAGCATAAGAGGAATAGGAATATTGGCATTGTTATGTCGAATTGCATAGGCTATCCTTTGTTAATGTTGCATTTAAACTTGATTATCGCTTGAAATAAAGAGATTGAAAATTGCGAGTGAAGCATAAACAGCCTCCTCGGTTCTTACAGTCTCAACTCCTTGTAAAGGTATAGTATTCACAACAAAATCGGCGATTTCATCAAGGTTCAACCCTTCCAGCCCTAAGATTTCGTACAATCCAGCTGAAGGTGAACCGAAAAGGATAATTCTCCTTTTAGCTTTAAACCACTTTTGAATGAGCTCCTTTTTAATCTTCATGAAGGGAGCTCCATACTTTGAAGTTGCAATAATTAAATCCCAATTTTTCAGCATCTTGCCAAGACTCTTCTCCGAGACAACAACTCTGTAACCCCAGTAATCCTTTATCTCTTCTCTATCGACCAAAACTGCTTCAATTTCACGTTTTAAATCTTTAATTTTTACCGTTACGCGCCTTCCGGCTGGAAGTCTAACTCCTCTTATGAATGCTGGCTTTTCAACTCCAATATAGACTTTTGAGCCTTTCCTGCTTGATGAAATTACTATTCCTTCGCGGCACTCTCCAATTCTTAAATCCCTAGAATGACTGGTTGTTGGATGATGTGGAGTTCGTAGCGGAGGCAAAACGCCCACATAACGCAGTTCCGGTCTCAATTTGAAAATTCTCTTCCTCAAGTATTGCGGAGTCTCCATATAGGAGAGAATAAGTTCAATTAGCCTTGCATCCTTTCTCTGGTCTTTATCTGGCTGATCCGGATAAATTACTATTTCTTCTACTCTGAATATTGCGGCTGCCCTTCCTATCATTCCAATTTTATATGTTTTTTCGCGTAAATGCGGCGTGTCTGAGACAAGCGAGGCGGGAATTGCTATTGAAAGGCGTGGAGTCCAATTCATGGCTTTCTCAACTTGAAAATGCTATTTTTAAGAGAAAAGATTTTGGGTAACCATTATGTTTTGGAAATGAAATGGCGGACGGGAGGTACGTAAGCATGAACAAGAAGAGAAATGAGTTGAAGATTGTGGTTTACAATGTTAAAAATAGAAAGGTTGAGGATATTGTATGGTGCGCGTTATGTAATGATGTTAAGCCGCTATTTTGGAAGGATGGAAAGCTCTTATGCTTCGAAATGAGATTTTATCCGAAAGAATCGAAAATATTTGTTCTGGACAGTTGCGTAGCAGACATGCCGGAATACTCGAAGACGTTACAAGTAGAGGGGATTCCAAGCGTTCCACCAACAATAATTCCCGTAGTGAAGGCTTCGCCAACAGCTGAGAAAATACTTGAGGAAACCCTAAAAATTCTAAGCCAAAGCTAGAATGCTTACACTTTTATTTTAAAGCTGCATAATTCATAGCTGGTGAAAATTCTGCCAGACGCAGAAATACTTGACAATCTCGAAGAGATAGAGAGAATAGACAAAAGCGGAATGCTTAAAGTTTCATTGAATGCTTCAGAATTGGCCGTTAAAGCCATAAGACTTGCGGAAAAAATAGAATTTCCCAAAAGTTACCTAAATCCAGTAAGCATTGCCGTTTTGGGCATGGGAGGCTCATCAATAGGCGGAGAACTCCTAAAAGACTGGCTTTCAGACAAAATTTCAATACCCATCAACATATGCAACGATTATTGGCTGCCCAGCCACATTAACGAGAAATCGCTGGTCTTCGCCATAAGCTATTCAGGAGAAACTGAGGAAACGCTAGCAGCCTTCATCGAAGCATACAAGAGGAAATGTAGGCTGTTTGCAATAACCTCCGGAGGACATCTCAAAACATTCTGTGAAAAACTTGGAATCCCTCATCTTCTGATTCCGAAAGGTTATGCTCCGCGTGCAGCGCTACCCTACATGTTCTTTCCACTTGCAATTTCCATAGAGAAGCTAGGGCTAGTTTCGCGTATTAAAAATGAACTTGAAGAAACTATTCAGATTATAAGGGAAATATCTGAAGAAAACCATGTGAAAAAGTCGTTTGAGCAGAATTTAGCTAAAAAATTAGCCTCTGAACTTTATGGAACAATTCCAATAATTTATGGATTTAGACAATACGCCTCTGTTGCTCACCGATGGAAAACCCAAATCAACGAGAACAGCAAGCTAATATGCAACTACGACGTTTTTCCAGAACTAAACCATAATGAAGCAGTAGGCTGGGAAGCCCCCAGAAGCCTTGCGAAAAAATTCTCAATCGTTCTCTTACGTGATCCAGAAGAGCCGCCGGAAATAAGGGAAAGAATAGAAGTAACAAAGAAAATAGCTTTCAAGAAGGCCGGAAAACTTATAGAAGTTAAAGCTAGAGGAAATTCTAAACTTGCAAAAATGTTTTCACTTTTGCAGCTCGGCGATCTAGTAAGCGTCTACTTGGCTATTCTACAGAGAAAAGACCCCACGCCAGTAAAGACTATAGACAAAGTTAAGAAGGAATTGAAGAAAAGGCTTAGAATGGTTGAGAAGTTGGAGCGTGAGGTTGAGAAGCTTTTATGATTTTTCTCTGATAAATTCAAAGAACATTTTCTGAGCTTTTTCCCATGGAACAAGTTTTGGCGGATTCTTAAATGCATAGGCGGAAACTGCCTCTAAGACCCCTGAAATCTTCCTTTTTAGGGCTATTTTTACAGCTCTAATCACGTCTAAAAGCATTGAGCCTCCATTTGGCGCGTCCAAAGTGCTAAGTTTAATGTCAAGCTGGAATGTTGCCCCGCCATAGTATAGGCCCTCTATCCAGAAATAGCTATCTCGACGATTCTGCAGAAAATCTACATAATCCATTGAGCCAGCCACGACCTCCGCCTTATAGGGAAGAACGGAACTAACAGACTTCGTCTTGACTTGACGCTTTACGTTGCGTGTTCTTTCCAACGTGTCCAATGATTCTAAACCTCCGCCGACATCAAGCTGATAAGTCTTCAATATTTTAGCTCCTTGACAGGAAAGAAGCTTCAAAATAGTCTTATGAAGAACCGTTGCGCCTATTTGACTCATAAGGTCGTCGCCAACCAACGGCAGCCCAGCATCTAAAAAGCGGGTAATCCACTCATACTTGCATGCTATAGGGGCCGGTGTTGCGTTTATGAAGGCGCATCCAGCCTTCAAAGCTTGCATTGCATACCATTCGGAAGCCTTAACTGCGCCGCTTGGAAGCAAATTAACGACTATTTCCGCTCCGCTTTCTCTCAATTTTTCATAAACGTCAACTGGAGGTTTCTCGGATATTTTAACTGTTTTCATGGTGCTTTCGCTGAATCCGTCCATTACCGGACCTTTCAGCACTTCAACATCCATTTTAGGAACTTCGGCGAATCGCATGGCATTGTTTGGCTCAGCGAAAATCGCCTCAGATAGGTCCTTTCCAACTTTGCTAGCTGTTACGTCAAATGCACATACGAATTCTATGTCTGAGGGGTGATATCCGCCTAGGTAGAGGTTCCTTAAGCCTAAAGCCTCATCTTCATTTATTATGTTTCTGTAAAAGTGGACTCCTTGGATTAGAGCAGAAGCACAATTGCCGACTCCAACTATTGCAACTCTTATCTTGTCCATCTAGGCACCTTCAAGACCATTAAGTTAGGCTTTTCAAGCTCTAAAGGTTTCCCATTTATAAGTTTCAAATGCCAATTGCTCTTGGAGGCTTATAAATGGGCGAAGTCGCATGGCTCGACGTAACAATTATGAAGTGCCCTAAATGCGGCAGGTACTATGCCGAGGCTTCATGGTATGTCATAGATATGGCTTCCGACATTGAATGCGGCGAATGCGGACACACATTCAATAGTAAAAAGAATGCTGTTGACAGAGTTCTCATAGAATTTGAACTGGATTCTAAAGGAAAAGCGAAAAATGTGAGAATAAACATGCATTATCAAATTGAAGATTCAGACAAAGGTTAGGCTTCTGCTAAGTTTTCTATGGGAACGTAACTTTCAATTATTCCCGACCTTTGAAGAACTTCTCTCCAAAGCTCTAGTCCCTTTTCCGTTCGCCATTTTTCAGGAGCTTTAATTCCAATTATGACTAGTTCTTCGCCTTCGCGTAATCTTTCGGCAGTTACGCATTTACCATTTTTGGGATTTAGTGGCGTTATTATGTCAGGAGCCATACCCGCCAATTTTCCGTCGCGATAAGCAACTAGAATTTCATTTTTTGCTTTAAAAATAAAAGTTGACCCTTCAAATTCGTCTATTCCCCTCATGTATATGTCCACCCATGTGAAGCCCTCCGCTGTTCTTTTAGAAGCTCTAGCAACTCTTCCGGTAAAGAGTTTGTATCCATCAATTTCTGACAAAACAGCTTCTACAGGGTTTTCCGTGGTTCTCAAAAGCTTACCTATCCTAATAGATTTTGATAATGTTCCTTGAATCGGTGAAGTTCTAGCCTGCTTTCCCGTGATTATTCTTCTTGCGGTATAGGCTGTGCCCTTCCACTCGCTTGCTAGGATGCGGGCAATTCTTTCCGCAGCTTTTGAATCTGCTGTTTTCTCAACAAGGATAATGTTTTGGGCATGTAAATCCGCGATAGCCATAGGTGCCAAAGGAATGTCATCAATTGTATAGACTTTAAGGTGAACCTCTGGAACCGCTCTTCCAGCACCATCAG
>CAYXFE010000070.1:0-5485 GCA_964464195.1 uncultured Candidatus Bathyarchaeia archaeon | reverse complement strand
ACAATGTCGGCTTTTTTGCCTACTTCTAAGCTTCCAACTAGGCTGGCTCGCGCGATACTGTGGGCGGCGTTGATGGTTGCTGCGGCGAGGGCTTCGGCTGGGCTAAGCCTCATCATTCTACATGCGAGGGCGATTACAAACTGCATGTTCTCAACCCAGCATACTGGGTTGAAGTCTGTTCCAAGCGCAACCGCAACGCCTTCATTAATCATTTTTCTCGCATCAGCATACCTACCAAGCATAAGTGAAAATGAGGCTGCAGGCAATAAAACGGCTATCACTTCGCTTTCAGCCAGCATCCTGATTCCTTCATCAGAGGCGTATAGCAGATGTTCAGCTGAGACTGCTCCTACTTCGGCTGCAAGTTCGGCTCCGCCAAGCCAGGACATTTCGTCGGCGTGAATTTTAGGCTTCAATCCATACTTTTTCCCTGCTAAAAGAATTCTCTTTGACTGTTCAACATTGAAGACTCCTTTCTCGCAGAAGACATCGCAGAATTCCGCGAGTCTTCGTTCAGCTACTGCGGGAATCATCTCCTCGACTATTAGTTTAACATATTCATCTGTTTTTCCAGAATATTCTGTTGGAACGGCATGGGCGCCCAAAAATGTTGGAATTACGTCGATTGGATGCTCATTGTTCAGTCTATTTATTGCCTCTAGACATTTGATTTCCTCTTTTGTTGATAATCCGTAGCCGCTCTTTGCCTCAACAGTTGTTGTTCCATGAAGTAGCATCGTATTGAGCCTTTCCTTTCCAAGCTTGACTAGTTCTTCTAGGCTTGCTTTTCTGGTTTCGGCTACTGTCCTCAGAATTCCTCCGCCTTTTCTCAGTATTTCCAGATAAGATGCGCCTTTAAGTTTCATTTCGAACTCTTCTTCGCGAGAGCCGGCAAAAACAAGATGGGTATGCGGGTCTACGAGGCCGGGAGTTACAAGCTTTCCTTCAGCATCTATTACATTCTCTGCAGTATATTTCTCCCTTATTTCGCCTGTTTTTCCAACAGCAATTATCTTTCCGTCTTTAACTGCTATTGCCCCATCCTTTATTATGCCCAATCTTTGCATTTTTTCTCCTTTTAGAGGCTTGGCGCTGCCTCCATGCAAGGTTACAAGTTCGTTTGCCTTTTCAATTATTAGGTCTACTTTCTCCTTGCCTGTCAATCTATTCGCCTTTCATTTCTGCCTCTTCGATTGCCTTCTGAACTGCAATTTCAATTATTCTATCCATTGTTAGGTTGTCTATTTTTAGGTAGTAGGCTGCTATGTCGATTATGGCTTTTAGCGGCGCCATTCCGCAGAATTCTGAACCTATTATTGGAACGTTGTATCTTTCAGCCTCAATTTTTAGTAGTTCGAAAACTCTGTAGAGCGGAGTCTTCTCATAGTCTGTTATGCTCATTCCTATTTGCGTAATGTTCTTTTCGGGAATGTAGGCTGCCATAGCCTTAACATTTGACAGCCCGCCTTTCTTTGAGTGTAATGCCTTAGCGATTTTCTTTGCAATCTTAATGTCCGAAGTACCGAGATTAACGTTAAATCCAGCCATCAGTTTTCTAGCACCAGTTATCGTTGCGCCCGCTGTTGGATGAGCCTCAGCCGGACCAAAATCAGGCTTTCTTTCCGGTTTTTTAATCATTTCAGCCAACTGCTCATATTCGCCTTTCCTTATCCAGTCTAAATCTCGCCTTTCTGGACTTGTTGCAGCCTCAGCGTATAGGTAGACTGGGAGGTTATGCTTTTCCGCGAGGGTTTTTCCGAATTTTCTGGCTAATTCTATGCAGTCTTCCATTGTGACGTTCTTTATTGGAATGAATGGAACTACGTCTACCGCGCCTAGACGTGGATGCTGTCCCTTATGTTTCCGCATATCTATAAGTTCTATTGCCTTGTCAGCCGCCTTAAGCATGGCTTGAAGAACGGATTCTTTATCGCCAACAAAGGAGACTACAAGTCGGTTATAGTAGTCGTCATAGGTGTAATCTAGAATGTAGGCTTTCGGCGTGCTTCTTATCTCATTCAATATTGCCTCAACAACTTTTGGATCTGAAGTGCTAAAGTTCGGAACACACTCAACTATCTCCCTGAGCATACCGTGCCCTCCATCATCCAAAGTTTAGAAGTTAGTTTTCTAGACGCTCATATTTCAATTTGTCCCCTTCGGAAATATTAAAGAGGAATTGAAGCTGTCAATTTACTGAAGCGAAGAGTTGACTGAAAATTTACGGAAGATGGAAGGGCGATGTAAAAGTTGATCAAATACATTGATGAATTTGGCCTATGCCTAGCCATAACAGCCTATAAAAACGTTAAGATCGAGAATGTGGAAGAATTTATCCAGAATATTAGAAAGGAGACTGGAAATGTCACTGTGCAGTTTTTTGATGCCAGGTTCGTGGCTGGCTATGAACACTTATATTTTGCGGTTCTTAACGCCCTGACAGCCTTCAAGAATGGCTTGAGTATTTCTAAGAATTTGGCTATTGAAATTCTCCTTTACGCCGCGGCTGAGAGGCAGATAAGAAACGCTGTTCAGCTTCTTGGAGTAAGGGAAGACACCGCCAAAGTTGCAGTTGTAGTGCTAGCTGAAAGCAAAGATGAGGTCGTCAAGGCTTTAGATAAAGTTTCAAGCATCATCCAAGCTGAGGAGGATGAGAGCATCTTAGAAATCGACGATGAAAAGTTTGAGGCCATAAGGAAGCTGTTTAACGTTTCAGATTTAGAGCTTGAAGCAAAACTTGAAAGAAAAGGCTTAGAAAAGGAAGCTTTAAAGGAGTTGATTATCGAACGTGTAGCTCTCCTCGTTACGCGACGTTAGATTTAGCTAGAACTTTTCTTTTGAAACCGAGATTATATCTTCTGGCTTTATTAAGGAGATTCCAGTTAAGCCGCCTACTATTTCGATAAGCAATATTTTGTCCGGTTTTTCCAAATTCACTTTTCTCTCAATTTTGGATGCTGCGGCTTCTATTACGTCTTTCGTGGAGATTTCCGTAAACCTTTTTTCCACGGTAATTCTGAAGGTTTCGTTTTCCCCTATTCTAGGAGCTAATTCCTCAGCGACTTTCGCTATTTCCTCAAGTCTAGTCTTTACAACCCTTTCTATCGGAATTATCCGAAGCGAATAGCGAAATTCATATGGCCTTTCCTTTAGTATCTCTCTAAACTTTGCTATTACTTCGAATGGGTCTATGCTTGTTTTTGCCGCTATTAAGCCTGAAACACCTGTCTTGTCTACTTCGGCTTTTTCATCGCCTATTTCTTTCAGTAAATACCATATTTCAGAACAAGCGTTATCCTCGTTTCCGCGAGTAGTTGTAACTAAAAGATTAAAGTCCCTAAGCATGCATTTTCCCAAGCTTTAATAACGCGGCTTTAATTTAAAAGTTAAGCCTCCTAATTTACAAGTTAGGGATGAGTAAGGTATGAAGTCATCAGCAGTTCAGAACTTTTTCAAGCTTTCAATAGATGATAGAATTGCAATTCTAAAGGAATTTCTAGATTTAAACGAAGAAGAAACCATGATTCTCAAAAATTTATGCACATTAGGATTTGATAAATTGGAGGCTATCGGAGAAAATCCAGTAAGTAATTATGAGTTGCCGCTGAGAATAGCGAATTACTTCAAAATAAATGGAATAGACTACTTCATCCCAATGGTCGTCGAGGAAGCCTCAGTCGTAGCTGGAGCATGCTACGGAGCGAAACTATGCTACAAAAGTGGAGGCATAAAAGCTTCAACAATAAAAAACAGTAAATACAGTAAAGCAATAGGACAAATACAGTTAATAAGAATAGAAAATCCGCAAAAAATAGCGAACAAAATCCTAGAAAACAAAAACGTCCTTCTAGAAAAAGCAAATGAAGGACATAGGCATTCTAGGGCATATGACATAAAAACAAAGCATTACACAGCCAACAAAGAAGAAATGCTAATAGTCGACATTTACATCGACTCAGGCGACGCCATGGGCGCCGCAGTCGCAACCCAAATGGCTGAAGCAGTTGCAAAGGAAATATCAAAACTAACCAATACGCCGTACAACGCCTGCATAATATCCAACTATTCCGGAAGACATGTAAGAGCAGAAGCCAAAATCTACGTCGAAGATTTAGCTAGAAAAAGTGCCAGTGGAAAGTGGTGGACTGGCGAGGAAGTTAGGGATGGAATAATTTGGCTCAGCAGATGGGCTGAAAGCGACGTTTACAGGGCGGCAACCCACAATAAGGGAATAATGAATGGAGTAGACGCCGTGGCTCTGGCTACTGGGCAGGACTGGAGAGCAATAGAAAGCGCAAATCACGTATTTGCCATGAGAAATGGCCATTATAGACCATTAAGCACGTGGCGAAGTGAAGGCAGCTATCTAGTTGGTGAACTTGAAATGCTTATTCCATGCGGAATTGTAGGTGGAGAGATAAAGAAGCTTCCGAAAGCCGAATTTGCCATAAGAAAGATTCTGAGAGTTAAAAGTGCCGACGAACTTGCTGAAATAATGGCTTCTGTCGGCCTCGCACAAAATTTGGCAGCCCTAAGCATGCTAGCTACAATCGGTCTTAAGGAGGGGCATGAGCCTCACAGAAAAATTTCCAAATAGCCTATTTGTAGGCCTCTATTATCTTTTGCGGAATTAACTTTAGGTTTTCGCCGCAGTATGGGCATATGTTAAAGTCGGGAAGCACCGCTTTGCCGCAGGTTGGGCATACACTTGGCTTTTTAATTTCAACTTTAATTTTCTTAACTTCCCTTTTTAGCTTCTCCATTTCTGAGCTTATCTTTTCGATTCCTTCAGTCAGCGGCCTTATGGCGGATATTTCTGCTCTTACATTATAGGTTAGGTCTCTTATTTGCGCCAGTAACTTACTGTTTTCGGTTAGAGTTTCGCTTATCATGTCCAGTATCGTCTTGTTTTCATCTATGAATTCTGCCTCTAGCTCGGTTTGTTTTTTCGCGTCTGAGAGAATATGATTTAGGAATTTTTCTATGGGGTTTTCTAGGGCTACTATGCATGTTATTCCCCAAAATAGGAATGTTAGGGCTGCGCTGGAGAAGAAGTAGAGAAACGAGTCAATATTTAACTTGTTAATTATGGGATAGTTTCTCAGAAGTATTGGTTCTCTGTTAAGAAACAGCCACATTCCAGCTTCGAAGGCATGTATTGCTGCTATGAAGCTTAAAGTGCTGAAGATCCATACGGCCACTCCCTTCCTGGCCATTTCACCGCTTCCTTAAGATTGTTAATCTGCGTTAAACTATTTATTGTATCGCAATATTTAATACACTATTTCCGATCCTACCATATATCAAAACTTGAAATATACCCAAAAATCTAAACAACATTAAAACCTACAAATGAAATTATCCATTTTACTCCTTAACAAATTCGCGTAACCTTTATATCTAGGTAGATTTTGCTTCTAGGTGAAATGAAGGATTAAGTTCTATTATCTGGAGGGAGAAAAATGGCTTATTTAACAACTTCGGG
>CAYXFE010000069.1:0-5559 GCA_964464195.1 uncultured Candidatus Bathyarchaeia archaeon | reverse complement strand
ACAAAGTTATTAATGTTAAGGCTAAATAATGGCTTTGAAGCGTGAATCCATATTGGAAAGGCTTATTCCAACTGGATGCCAAACACTTGACATGCTGCTAATGGGCGGGCTTCCAACAAAAGCCTTAACCCTAATTTATGGCGAAGCCGAAACCGGAAAAACAACCTTTACTATCCAATGCGCCGTAAACTGTGCAAGGATGGAACAAAAAGCCATGATAATCGACTCAGACGGAAGCTTCTCATCCCAGCGTCTAATCCAAATCGCCCAACAAGACTACGAAGAAATAGCAGAAAGAATAATCTTAGCGAGGCCAGAAAATTTCGAGCAACAATCCTACATAATCGACCAGCTTGAAAACATTTTAACGGAGAAAGTTCTCCTAATCGCAGTTGACACAATTACATCCCTTTATAGGATTGAGCTTGCCAAAAATCCTAAGAAAACATTTATGCTAAATAGGGAACTAAACAGACAACTCGCATATCTTTCACAACTTGCGAAAGCAAGAAACATCGCCGTAATAGCCACAAGCCAAGTTAGGAGCGTAATTCAAACAGAAAATTTAACGGTGGAACCAGTAGCTACACGGGTTCTAAAATTTTGGGCAGACATAGTAATTAACTTCAAGCCCACACCGCAACCACATACTTTTAAAGCAACTCTAGAAAAACATCCAGAACAGAAAAGACTTAAAACATGCTTTTTCAAAATCACCCAAACGGGAATAACAAGCCTTTAGATGAGCAAATTGATATTAGAAACAATAATTGAAACACTAAAATTTGTATTTCCAGCCTACTGCGCCAACGCAGCACCAGTAATTTTCAAGGGGCGTCGGGCCATTGATATGGGAAAGAAGTTTGTGGATGGAAAACCAATTTTTGGAGAAAATAAAACCCTTAGAGGGTTCATTTCAGGATTAATCATCGGAACAGCGGTAGGCATCGTTGAAAGCAAAATTTTCAATTTTCCGTTACCCTTCGGCTTCATGACAGCCTTAGGAGCATTAGTTGGAGACCTAATCGGATCTTTCATTAAAAGGAGACTGGGGAAAAAACCTGGCGAAATCCTTCCTGTGGTAGATCAACTCGATTTCATTTTAGGAGCTTCAGCTTTCTCACTTTTGGTTATGCCTCCCAAAATCGAGGTATTTCTTATTGCGCTGATAATTACTCCGCCAATTCATTTAGCCACGAATTATCTTGCTTATCTCTTAAAATTAAAGAAAAATCCTTTTTGATAAGAATTACCTTATTTTCTGCCTCAAGCTTAATTCTATGAATATGTAACTTAACATGACTAGGCATATTCCGATGAGTAGCAGTATGTATGCTTGTCTAGGTCTATATGCAAATTTGGTGCTTTGGTAGGTTAGAATAAGGCCGACGATGCCGAGTCCGTAAAGCATCATCACGAGTAAGCTTTCACCTAACAATTGCTCATTGATTCCATAGGGATAGAATGTTATTACTCTGCCTCCCCGCGTTATGCCTATCGGTAACGGTCTTTCGATGATGTCGTATATTCCTCCCCCCAAAAGGAATATGGAGATTGCTATTAGGGCTCCGCTTATAACCCATATGGATGGCTTATAAGTTGTAATTTTATTCCAGGTTCTTCTAAGCGTAAATGAAAAGGATGATGCGCCTCTCTTTATTTTTCTCGCCGTGGCTCTTTCCCTCCATGCTTAAGTAAGTATTCCGCCACTTCTTTTGCCCATTCGCCCGCGTAGGGATTTTTCACTATCTCACTTAAATAGTCTTCCCAATTTATGTCTAAGGCTTTTTTCCATTTCTCAAAATTTTTCATTAAGTTTTCGTATGCTTTCTGGTGGAAGTTGCAGAATTCGCTTGTTGATTCTCTTTTGCATATTTTACACTTCAACTTTTTTCCTCCTTTCTTTGGTTGGACATTGGGGATTAAAGCATAAATTCCATGGTCTTCTTCCTTTGATTCTAACTTGTATGGTTGGCCATCCGCACTCTTTGCATTTCTTTCCCGTCGGTTTCAATGTTCCTCTCTGGGGAAGTGGAAATGAGGTTTCGCATTTGCCCTTGAAGTAGTTTGTGCATCCTATAAAGCGCTTTCTTGTTCTTCTTGAGTAAAGAATCATAAGCTGACCTGTTCCGCAAACTGGGCATTTCCCTATAATCCTTTCCTCTATTCTCGCCTTCTTTACTGCCTCATTCAGTGCTTCTCCAATAATTTTCTCTTTACTCTTAATTTCTTCGAGAATAGGCTTTAGAATTTTCACCGCTTCAGTTAGCACATTTTCTCTTTTCTCTCCATTGCTTCGAATTTTTTCCATTTTTTCTTCGAGTTCTCTGGTTAGCTGGACGCTTATGACTTGAGGGCAGTATTTGCTGAGAACTTCTATTATGTCGAATCCGAGGTCTGTTACGATTATTCTTTCTTCGCGGATATACTTTCTATTGTAGAGCGTCTGGATTATGTCTGCTCTTGTCGCTTTTGTTCCGATTCCTTCTTCTTCCATTTTTTTGAGGAGGCTGCTTGGGTTATATCTCGGCGGAGGCTTTGTGAACTTATCTTCTCTTATCACCTTAAGGACTTTTACCTTGTCTCCCTCTTCTATTGGTGGAAGCAGTATCTCCTCGCTTCTGATATATGGCGCATAGAACTTGGTCCAGCCTTCTTCTAGAACTCTTCTTCCGCGAATAAAGAAGCGATGTCCATTAACGTTTAGTGTCACTTTCATGCTTTGCTTAATTGCTGGTTCGCCGAAAACGGCCATAAAACGCCTAACCACTAAGTCCCATATTCTCCTTTCCGGCTCGCTTAGTTCTCTGTCCGGCATATTACCTGTAGGATAGATTGCCGGATGCGCCGGGTCCTCCTTCTTTCCTTCATGCGGTGTTAGTTTTTCCTTCCCTAATAGTTCAGCGGCCAGTTTTCTGTAGGTTGGGTTTTTGCTTAGGGCTTTCAGTATTTTCTCGTATCCTATTACCTGCGGAAGTTTTTGGCTGCTTGTTCTTGGATATGATATTAGGGCGCTTAGGTAGAGTCTTTCGGCTATGTCTAATGTTCTTCTTGGAGTGTATCCGAAAAGGCTGTAGGCTTCTGTTTGTAATCCTCCAATATCAAATGGAATTGGAGGCATCTGCCTAAACTTTTTGGTCTCTATCTTCTCTACTTTTCCAGTTTTTCCTTGACAAGCCTTGATTATCTTGTCTGCTTCAATCTTCCTTTTTATTACGTCTACTTCATATTCTGCCTCAAATATTTGTCCTTCAATTTCAACTTCAGCCTTTATTGTCCAGTATGGCACTGGAACAAAACTTCTAATTGCTTTCTCTCTAGCCACCAAAAATTTTAGGGTTGGTCCTTGAACTCTTCCAGTGCTTAGCGTCGCGTATTTTCCGCTCCATCTGCTGGCGGCGAGGGTTAAAGCCCTAGTGAGGTTTACGCCGTAAAGCCAATCAACTTCATGTCTTGTCCTTCCAGCCTCAATTAGGGCAAAGTCTAGGGTTGAAAGAAGATTTTCGTATGCCTGTTCTAGTTCCGCCTTGGTCAGAGTTGAAAACTTCATTCTTTTGGCTATTTGCTCCTTGTTTTTGCATGCGTATTTCAGTATACAATAGCCTATTACGCTTCCTTCAATGTCGTAGTCACAGGCGGAAATGAACTCATCAGCGTTCTCGGCAAGTTTAGAAATGGTTTCAATCCACGTCTTAGTTTGCTGTGCACCGCGCTCAGCCATGTATCTCGGCGTCCAAACAAAGTTGAAAACTGGATAATAATTTCTTCCGCCTCTTTCATGAGTTACCGTAAATAAATGACCTAAGGCTGGAACAACTATTATTTTCTTATCTCTTTCAATGACGTAGTAGGGTACGCCGTTATCCTCATACTTTTTGGGTTTACCTTTCAAGTTGAGGGCTTCAGCAATTCGCCTAGCTGCTTCGGGCTTTTCAGTGATTATCAAAGTGCATTTCTCTTGCATGAGGCTTCCCTTTTATGTGAATTTGAAAAGCTCGCGGAACCTATAAATAGTTTGCTTATTAATTGAGACTTACTTATAATCATGCATGGAGGTTAATTATGCCTCAGAGGGTTATTTGTGAAAATTGTGGGCAAATTCTCTATGAAGGCGAGGA
This sequence comes from uncultured Candidatus Bathyarchaeia archaeon, assembly GCA_964464195.1. Lineage (GTDB taxonomy): Archaea > Thermoproteota > Bathyarchaeia > Bathyarchaeales > WUQV01 > CAYXFE01. The sequence goes on along the minus strand of CAYXFE010000069.1, from coordinate 1,441 downwards.
TTTAAAGGCGCCCGAAGAAATTGTTCAACAATACAATGGTAAATGCCCAAACTGCGGGAAAAAACTTTCAATTATCCCAAAAAATGTTGAAGTAAAACCTGCAGAATAAATAGATGGAGAGTGAGTCTTAAATGAATGCTGGCAAAAGAACTCACCTCTACAACTTTCACCAGCAAAATGCCAAAATGACGCTGTTCGCAGGATTCGAAATGCCCCTATGGTACAAAGGAATAATTCCAGAACATCTAGCAGTTAGAAATTCTGTTGGAATATTTGACATAACTCATATGGGTCGTGCAATAATCGAGGGACCAGAAGCTGAAAAATTTCTGAATTATGTTGCAACGAATGATGCCTCTAAACTGGCGGTTCTAAGTGCTCAATACTCAACCTTATGCAATGAAAAAGGCGGAATAATAGATGACTTCGTCGTTTCACGACTTGAAGAAGAGAAGTTTCTAATGGTGTATAACGCAAGCAATAGAGCAAAAGATTATGAATGGCTGACGATGCATGCGAAGAAGTTTGATGTAAAAATTGAAGATGTCTCAGATAATATCGCAATGTTCGCTGTTCAAGGCCCTAAAGCTCAGGAGACTCTGCAGAAAATTTCAACCGAGGACCTTAGTCAGATAGGCAGATTCAAATGCGGATGGACAAAACTGGCGGATATAGAAGTTTTTCTCTCTAGAACCGGCTACACTGGCGAAGATGGATTCGAAGTATTCGTTTGGAATTCGCCAATTTCCAATCCTGAAAAGGCAATGAAGGTTTGGAACTCTATTCTGGAGGCTGGGAGAGAATTTGATATAGAGCCTTGCGGCCTTGGAGCTAGAGATACTTTACGGCTTGAAGCTGGAATGTGCCTCTACGGAAATGATATAGATGAAAATACCACGCCGCTTGAGGCAAGAATAAGCTTTGTAGTGAAGTTTGATAAGGAAAATTTCATCGGAAAAGAAGCATTGCTCAAGCAAAAGGAAGAAGGCATAAAAAGAAGAAGGGTTGGCATAAAAATGATTGATAGAGGAATCCCAAGAAAAGGGTATGGAATATACAAAGACGGAGAAAAAATAGGCGAAATAACAAGCGGAACCTTCTCGCCATTTCTAGAAAATGGAATAGGAATGGGCTATGTTAAAATCGAACATGCCAAGGAAGGAGAAGAAGTAGCGGTTGACATTAGAGAAAGACGGCTTAAAGCAGAAATAGTAAAATTACCCTTCTATCAAAGAAGAGGCGACACGGTCATACTTTACGGAAAGAAATATCCATTAGAAGAAGCAGTAAAAATTATTCCAAAACTTAAGGCTTAAGGTGGCAAGAATGCCGGAAGAATATATTGTGCCTGAAAATCTATATTACACGAAAGAGCATGAATGGCTAAAAGTTCAAGGCGACACTGCAATCATGGGAATAACCGATTATGCACAGAAATCTC
>CAYXFE010000068.1:0-5587 GCA_964464195.1 uncultured Candidatus Bathyarchaeia archaeon | reverse complement strand
GTTAAATTTGATGTGTTCTAGCCGAATCTTCCATTAATGTAATCTTTAGTTAATTCGTTCTCTGGCTTGGTAAATATTTTCTGTGTCGGCCCATATTCCACAAGCTTTCCTATATAAAAGAATGCTGTATAATCGGAGATGCGGGCTGCTTGCTGCATGTTATGTGTAACCACCACAACAGTATAGTTATTTCTCAGTGTTTGTATGAGTTCCTCGATTTTTCTTGTAGTTGCGGGGTCTAAGGCCGAGCAGGGCTCATCCATGAGTAGTACTTCCGGCTTTACGGCCAGCGCCCTCGCTATGCATAGTCTTTGTTGCTGGCCGACTGAAAGTTCAAATGCTGAATCGTTAAGCCTATCATGTACGTCGTTCCATAATCCGACTATGCGTAGGCACTTCTCCACTATTTTATCTAGAACCTTTTTGTCCTTTACCCCATGTATTTTGGGGCCGTACGCGATATTTTCGTAAATTGATTTTGGGAGAGGATTAGGCTTTTGAAAGACCATGCCGACCCGTTTTCTTAGTTCTGTAAGCTCTATTCCCGGATTGTAAATGTTTCTTCCGTCAAGTAGGACTTCTCCCTTAACACGTGCACCATTAACAAGGTCGATTAGACGGTTTAGAGACATGAGGAAAGTTGATTTTCCACATCCGGAAGGCCCAATAATGGCTGTAACTTTCTTTTCAGGAATCTTCATGCATATATTCTTCAGAACGTGATTATCTCCGTACCAAACGTTAAGATTTTTAACCTCCATTTTAACTTTCATGGCTACCACTTCCATCTTTTACGGTAATGCATCCTTAACAGGTAGGCAAGAAGATTAAGCAGAATAACTAATCCAAGCAGAATCAAGGCCATTGCGAATGCGCGGTTTAGGGAGGCGCCGGGAGTTGCTACCAGTAATGTGTAGAGGTGATATGTGAGCACCATAACTGGCTGAAGCGGTGATGTGGGAAGCCCCTTCATTAAGAATACGGAGGCTGTGAACAGTATGGCTGCGGTTTCTCCGGACACCCTGCTTATTCCAAGTATGATGCTTGTTGCCAGTCCTGGAGCCGCCGTCGGTAGCACAATGTCTTTTATTGCTTTCCATTTTGGCACTCCTAGAGCTTCAGCAGCTATTCTAAAGTCTCTTGGCACCATTCTTAGGGCTTCTTGGGAGCCTCTCACTATTATTGGAAGGGTCATACATGTAAGTGTCAGCCATCCTGACAGAAGGGAAATTCCAAATCCTAGAAATCTGCAGAAGAATGCATATCCAAACAAACCGAAAATTATTGAGGGAACTCCGGCGAGATTGTTTAAAGCTTGGGTAATTATTCGATTAATCTTTCCTTTTGGAGCATATTCCACTAGATAAATGGCCGTAGCCAATCCAAGAGGTGTCGCTATAGCTATTGTCCCCGCTAGGAGGTACAGCGTTCCTATAATAGGTTCGAATATCCCGCCTTTACGAACGCTTGTAGTCAGCATCTTCAAGTTTATTGCTGAAAAGCCGCCAATTCCTATGAACAGAATTATCGAAGCAAAGGCTAGAAGTAGTATGGCTGCTGGAAAAGCTAAAAGGAAGGGAATGAACCTTTCCTTGACGACTTTCATATTTGAACTCCTCTTGGAGCTTTTTTCGTGAAGAAGTCTGCAATTGCGTTAACTATGAATGTGATAACTAAGAGTATTACTCCCAGCCCGAAGAGAACGTGATAGTGAAGACTTCCCCAAGAGACTTCGCCCATGTCCAGTGCTATGGCTGCTGTTAGGGCGTGAACTGGTTTAAGATAGTTCCATGGTGGGGATGGAATTTGGGGTACGCATCCACATACCATTAGAACAGCTACTGTTTCTCCTATGGCTCTTCCAAACGCAAGCAATAGAGAGGCTATTATGCCAGGCTTCGCCGCGGGCAGAACCATAGACTTTATAGTTTGCCATTTTGTTGCGCCTAAAGCCAAAGATGCTTTTCGGTACTCTTTCGGAACCGACGCAATAACTTCGCTGGAAATGCTTACAATTGTCGGTACGGTCATTATTGATAGGATTATGGAGGCGGTTAACGCAACCTTTCCCATACTTACATCCAAAAACTCCATAATTTTGGGAGCCAAAAACATGAATCCGAAAAAGCCGTAAATTATGGATGGAATAGCGGCTAACAATTCTATTACTGGCTTCAATATATTGCTTAACCATCTTGGAGAGTATTCCGCCAAGAATATGGCTGTAAAAACGCCCAATGGAACAGAAATTGCTAGACTTCCAAGAACTATCATAATTGAACCGTAAAGAAGTGGAAATGCTCCAAAATCTCCATAGTAAGGCGCCCATCTCTGTCCAAACAGAAAATTTGAAAAACCTAACTCTATGAATGCGGGAATACCCTCATTTAGAACAAAAGCGATTATTAGGAATAAAATTATGATTGAGATTGATGCTAATATAAACAAGAAAATTTCAGCTTTATCTTTGAAGCATAAAAATTTGGGGCGTTTAAGACGCATTGGTCTCACCTCTTTTACTCTTTCGGGTATATGGCTATGTAGCCACACTGCTCAACTATCCTCTGGCCTTCAGGACTCTTTACAAAATCTATGAAACGGTCGGTTAGGGAGCCGCTTTCAGGAATTCCATCGGTTACCATGTATAGGTATCTTGAGAGTGGGTAAACTCCATTTTTTACGTTTTCATATGTTGGAGCATAGAAGGGCCCGCTGCTTTCTTCGGCTACATGGACAGCTTCAACATTACCTGATAGGAAGCCTAGGCCGACATATCCTATCGAGTAGGGTGTTTGCTCCACACTTTGCCTCATTGCGGGATTGCTTGGAACTTCTGAAGCTCCAGTTTTGACTTCGAGACCGAAAGGCTCCATGCAGAACTCTTCAAATGTCGCTCTAGTTCCTGAGCCATGTTCACGCACAAATACTACAATTTCCTTGTCTGGAAGTCCCTCCCTAACTTCACTCCATTTTGAGTAGACTCCGGCGAAAATTTTCCCAATCTCCTCTAGAGTCAGATTTAGAGGCCCATTCAAGTTTTGAGTTACACTTGGATGAACTATTATGGCTATTCCGTCAATGGCTATTTCATGAAGAATCAATGTTACTCCCTTTTGTTTCGCCTCGTCTAGCTCGCTTTGTTTAGGTCCTCTTGAAGCATCTGCAATATCGCATAGGCCATCGATGAGTTCGCTGTATCCTCGTCCGCTCCCGCCGCCCTCAACTATTATGCTGGTTGTATTGTAGATTTCCATGAATCTTAGTGCGCATGCGTTGGCTATTGGAAGAACTGTTGTTGAGCCTACTACTCTGATGCTGGCGGTTCTCCATAAACTATCCTCTGAGTAAGCCTGAGTTGTTCCCTGATTTGCTGAAAGCAAGGGGGCTAAGGCAAACAAGCCGGAAAGAAGTCCTATGATAAACGTTACAATGCCTACAGTTAACATTTTAGTTTTTCCCATGTATTTTTCACCGGAGATTACTTGGCAACGAAAATTCTATATAGTTTCTGGATATAATCTATATATAGATATGAAAACTACATAGTTTATGTAAAGTTTCTTGGTGAAGATTCATGAAAAATGCAGCTCAGCTAAGAAGAGTGCAATTATCTGGTGGCTCAACCTACATAGTTTCCCTTCCGAAAAGCTGGGCTAAAAATACTGGCATAAAGCCGGGAGATTATGTAAGGCTAATACCCCAACCTGACAACTCCCTACTTATAGTTCCTGGAAAGGAGAAAAAAGAGGAGAAAACGTCTGAATTTCTTATAGACGCTTCACAAATGGTTAATTCCGAAAACATAGCGAGGGAATTCATCGCCTGTTATCTGGTCGGTTATGATACCATACATTTGAAATTTGGAAGCAAATCGTCTGAACATAGGGCTTACATTAAAGACGTTATACGAAGAAAGCTGGTCGGCGTAGAGGTTATCGATGAATCCGCCCATTATATTACAGCCCGCTGCTTGCTTGGACATGTCGAATTTCCAGTTAAAGATGCCCTCAGCAGAATGCATGTAATGGCCCTGTCAATGCACAAAGACGCAATAACGGCGCTGAAAGAAAGGGACTTGTCCTTAGCACATGATGTTGTGCAGAGAGATGATGAAGTGGATCGTCTCTACTTTTTCGTTGTGAGACAGTTAAAAATGGCTATTGAAAATAGGCTCATAATAAATGAGATTGGCCTTACAAGCCCAAGAGATTGTCTAGGCTATAGAGTTGTCGCCAAAAGCATTGAGAGAATAGCCGACCATGCCGCGAGAATAGCAAAAACCATACCAGACATGACATATAAGACTATTCCATCAAATATAGCTTCTTTAATCACGAAAATTAGCGAATTATCAGCCAAAATTTGCCAAGACGCCATGAAAGCTCTTTACCAGCTTAGCGTTAAAAGAGCCAATGAAGCAGTGCAAAGGATAGGCGAAATAGCCAGGCTGGAAGAGAAGGCAATAAAGCTGATTCTTGAAAGCAAACTGCATGTTACAGCGGTTACCGGTTTAAGGTTGATATTGGAGAGTATTAGAAGATCGGGCGAGTATGGTGCAGATATTGCAGAAATAGCCATAAACCTTTCTAAAAAGTCCCTATGCTGAATTAAATCATTCTTTCTACTAGCTCGTTTATTGCCTTGCCTCTATAGCCCGTTTCGCCACCCATCCCATAGCTTTTCTTTATCTTCCCCTTATATCCCTTAGTTGGAGGGTGAAGCCTAAAAAACGGCTTTATATCCGGAAGCTTATTATAATCAATTTTTCCTTCAAAAACAGCTTTAGCCAGCTCCTCAACCGACTTAAAACCAACCTTTCTGGCGTATTCATCAGTAATCTTCTTGTCGCCAGTCAGCCTGCCCCACTTCTTTATAAGCGAGACAACTATTTCCTCTGTGGGTTCGCCCCAAGTTATGTAGTTTTGGGCTTTTCTAAGCATTCCAAGATATGCTGGCGTATTTCTTACAATTACGGCATGGTTGTTCCGCTTTAAATTCAGCATTTTCAGCGTATCCTTTACTTCACGTGATGCGCCTATTACGCCGCGTACACGAACAGCAAGCAAACATTTCGCCTCTTCTTTTGACATTATCTCACCCAGTCGCTAGGAGTCACAATGGCATAAGTCTTCTTTAAAGCGTCAAAAACCGCGTAAGCAAAAGATGGGACAGTTCTTGTTGAACCGTAGCTTCTAGTCCAGCAATCCTTAATTCCAGCCAGACTTAGGATTATTTTTGCAATTTCGCTTGCAACCAATCCTAGGCCACGCGGCCCTGGAATTAAGACTACTTCTACGCTTCCGCATTTCCCTCTTACCTGAAATGGTAATGAGTGGGGTTTTCCGCATCCGCATTCCCAACTTCCGCATCCTCGTCTAACCGGAGTTATATTCAGCCTAGCATCTACAGCTGCCTTTTCAATGGCCGTCCTTACTTGTCTAGCCTTTCCCGAGCCCAGCCCAACGTAGCCGTCCCTGTTTCCAATGGCAACAATAGCCTTAAATCTTGATTGTTCACCGGCGTCGGTTTGTTTTTGAACCAAATTTATGTTGATAACCTCTTCTTCCAAGTCTGGAAGCAGAATATC
>CAYXFE010000067.1:0-5640 GCA_964464195.1 uncultured Candidatus Bathyarchaeia archaeon | reverse complement strand
TGTTTTCGCAGCAAAATCCAAAATTTCTAATTTTCATCTGGACGCTTTGCTTAACAGCTTCTTCATCTATTATTTTTGTGCCATATAGCGCTTCATGCAATGGACAATAAACTATTCGAGGCTTTGTTAAAACTTCGATTTTTCCATCTTTAATTTTTACGCGAGCCCCGCAACAGTATATTTCATGTTCTCCAACAGCTAGAAAACGCTTCATTTACATCATTTGACCGCTACTTATTGACCATTTTGTTTATTGCTTCTTCCATTGTGTGGCCGTGGCAGTATACAAGCGCTTTTTTGACTCCCTCAACTTTTTGGGCCTTCTCCTTTATGTCTTGGGCCAGCTTAAAGGCTATTGGACAGAATGGGCTCGAAGGAACAAAATCTATTCTAACTACGCCGGGTTCTTCCTCCTTTACGCCAGTAATCATTTTCATCTGACCAAACGTTAAGCCGGTTTCCGGATCAACAACCTGCTCGACTGCTTCTCGAACTTTACGTTCAAGTTCACTTTCATTCAAATTTGGCACTCATCCACGCTTTTAATGAGTCAAAATGTTAAGGTTACATATAAATTCATTGCAAAATAGCTAGGTTTCCTCTTGGCTTTTCCTCTTTAGATACATCCGCCAGCTCAGCGCCATAGTTCTCGGATGGGAAGCCCTAACTTCATCAACCCTTCCAACAGAGGTGTTATATGGTGCATTCAAAACCTTCTCCGGCTGGCTGTAGGCTTCCTCGGAAATCTTCTTCAAAGCCTCAATAAACTTGTCCAGTTCCTCTTTCTCGAATGATTCCGTCGGTTCAATCATTAGGGCTTCCTCAACTATTAGCGGAAAATACATGGTCGGCGCATGCAATCCATAATCCAACAATCTTTTCGCCACATTTAATGCTTGAACTCCAGTCTCATTCTTCAGTTGCTTCGCGCTGAATACACATTCATGTTTCCTAGGCGTTTTCTCGTCGAATGGAAGCTTGAATCCCCTTATTTTTGCCAGTTTCTTTGCAATGTAATTGGCGTTTAGAACAGATACCTCCGCAACTTCTTCCAAGCCTTCTACGCCTAAACTTAGGATGTATGCGTAAGCCTTAAGCAAAACCGCAACGTTCCCATAAAAACTTCTAATTTTACCTATGCTATAGGGCTTGTTGTAATCTAGATAGTAGCGTTTGCCGTCAAAGGCTATGCGTGGAACCGGCAGAAACTTTTCCAGCTCTTCTGAAACCCCTATTGGACCTGCGCCGGGCCCGCCGCCACCATGCGGAGTTCCAAACGTCTTATGAATATTTACATGCACTATGTCGAATCCCATGTCTCCAGGCCTAACCTTTCCAAGAATAGCATTTAAGTTCGCGCCGTCATAGTAGAGTAGGCCGCCAGCCTCATGAACTATATCGGCGATTTCCTCGATGTTTCTCTCAAATATTCCAAGCGTATTCGGGTTCGTCAGCATTAGGCCAGCCGTTCTTTTAGAAACAGCTGATTTTAAGGCCTCAATGTCTACGCATCCATTCTCATCTGATGGAACAACTACTACTTCGAATCCAGCCATGGCCGCGCTTGCGGGATTTGTTCCATGCGCTGAATCTGGAACTATAATTTCTCTTCTTTCTTCAAGTTCTCCGTTTAACTTGTGATAGGCTCTCATTATTAATGTTCCGAGAAGTTCGCCGTGGGCTCCGGCTGAAGGCTGCAAGCAAACCTCTTTTGTGCCAGTTATTTCAGCCAGCCACCTTGAAAGCCTATAGAGTATTTCAAGTATGCCTTGAACCGTTGACTCGTCTTGGTATGGGTGAATCCACGCTATGCCCTTATGCCTAGCCAATACCTCATTTACTTTCGGATTATATTTCATAGTGCAGCTTCCAAGCGGATACAATCCAGAATCCACACCATAATTCATTTGGGAAAGCCGAGTAAAGTGGCGGACAACCTCAACTTCGGAGAGTTCTGGAAGTTTCGGCGCGTTTTTCCTTCGCATTTTTTCAGGAATAATCTCTTCTGGACTCTTTACAGCTTCAACTATTTCCTTTTCAAGCTTTGGAAGAGTATAACCCCTACTTCCCGGACGGCCCATTTCAAATATTGTTGGTTCGTCCCATCTTGCCTGTTTAAACATTATTTTGCCTCCAAAATTTGATTTAGGGCTTCAACTAGCCTGTCGATATCGCTTTTACTGTGGATTTCAGTCACGCAGTATAGGGCTGTCTGTCCCAGCTCGGCAAATTCTTTGCTTATGTCCTTTCCGCCGTGAATTCCCATTTCAAGAAGCCTTTCATGAACTTCCGTTACGCTTTTTCCGGAAGAATCAAAATTAACCGTAAATTCCTTAAAGTGAACCGCATCAAAGACTGGACATTTTACGCCCTCTATTTCATTCAGCCTTTTCATGGCGTAATTTGCCTTATACATTATGTGCTTTCCAAGCTCTCTGAAACCTTCCGGACCAAGCATAGCCATGTAAACGGCAGCCGCAACTGCGCATAGAGCCTCATTTGAGCAAATGTTTGATGTTGCTTTCTCCCGCCTAATATGCTGTTCACGCGTTTGCAGAACCATACAGAAAGCCCTTTGGCTTCCATCGACAGTTCTTGTCATTCCAATTATTCTTCCCGGCATTTGGCGAATAAGCCGCATATCATCGCGGCAAGCAAAAATTCCCAGCAAGGGGCCTCCGTAATTCATTGGATTTCCAAGCGGCTGCCCCTCACCAATCACGATGTCTGCGCCGTAATCGCCGGGCGGCCTTAAAACTCCAAGCGAAGTTGGATCTACTCCGACTATGAATAATGCATTTTTCTTATGGGTTATTTCAGCTATTTCATCGACTTGAGCCTCAATAAAGCCTAGATATGAGGGATTCTCGATATATACGGCGGCTGTTTCTTCTGAGATTTTCTCTTTAAGGTCTTCGAGGCTTAATTGGCCAGTTTCCTTGTCATATTTTATTGTTTCTATTCTTATTCCTGCTGGTTCAGTGTAGGTTTGGAGAGTAGCCTTTCTTTCTGGATGAATTATTTTCGGAATCAATATTCTGTTTTTTCTTGTTATGCGGGCTGCCATTCTTGCGGCTTCGCCTAGGGCTGAAGCCCAATCATACATTGAGCAATTTGCAACTTCCATTTCGGTTAGTTCGCATATCATGCTTTGATATTCAAATAGTGCTTGAAGTATTCCCTGCGATATTTCAGGCTGATATGGCGTGTAGGATGTTAAAAGCTCGCTTCGCTGAATCACGTAGTCTACGGCGGCTGGAACATAATGCGGCCAGCATCCAGCCCCCAGAAAAATGGGCATGTCTAGGCAGGTTTTATTCCTTAAAAGAATCTTGTCGACATGCTTAACTAGTTCTAGTTCTGAGAGGGCTTCTGGCAAATTAAGCTTTTCTTTAAGCCTAAACTTTTCTGGAATGTCGCTGTAAAGTTCTTCTATTGATTCTATCCCAATTTCATTCATCATTTTCTCTTTAATTTCTCTGACAGAGTTGGGTATGTATGGATGCGCTTTCTTCCTAGCCAAGTTAGTTCACCGTGGCGAGAATTAGAGTAATCAACAAATGTTTTCTTAAAGTTTCCCCAAGCTTGTCGCTAATACTGTATTCCTTTAATTGTTGGATGTTTCTTTGGAGCCTTTATTTCAACTATCTCATTCACAATATCTGCTCTTTCAATAAGCTCCTTAACGGCGAACCGCCCAGTCAAAACTACATGGGTTTCCTCAGGTATTTCATCAAGAAACTTGAGAACTTCATTAACGTCCAAAAGTTTGCAGTAGACAGCCAAATTTATTTCATCCAAAACTAAAAGGTGAGGTTTTTTCTCCTTAACTATTTTTCTGGCAAATTCTAAGCCTTCCTTAGCTAATTGCTTGTCTTCTTCAGTTAGATTCTCTAGGCCTATCCATCCTTTCCTGCCGAACTGATAAATCTCATAATATGGCGCAAGCCTGTCCCTAACCTTATATTCGCCAGTTTCCTTCCACCATTTCATAAACTGGATTATGACAACTTTCAAGCCATGTCCTACGCATCTTAGGGCAAGTCCAAGCGCGTTGGTTGTCTTTCCGCCTCCAGTTCCAGTATACAGATAGATGTCGCCCATTCTTAATCATCAAGGTAGTATTTGCTGAGAACTTTTTAAATATCCCTATACATTATTGATTGAGTGATCGCCGGATGGAGAAGCTTCAAATTGGATGAGAAATACGAAGAGCTATTGGAACGTGCCTACTCGCAGCTTCCGCCAACCATCTTTGAGTCTAAAAGATTCGAAGTTCCAAGAGTCCGATCAACCATATTCGGCATGAGAACAATAATACACAACTTTAAGGAGATAGCCGAAACCTTGAATAGGCCTCCTCAGCATTTACTGAAGTTTTTAGCTAAGGAAATGGCGACTGCGGGCGTAATTGATGATGAAAGAGCAATTTTTCAAGGTAAATTCGAAAACGAGACCCTACAGCATCTGGTTGAGAGATACACGAAGGAATATGTAATCTGCCCAATCTGCAAGAGGCCGGACACGAAAATTGTAAAGGAGAAACGCCTCTGGTTCCTAATATGCGAAGCATGCGGTGCGAAAAGCTCCATAAGACCCGTCTAAAACAAGCTTAAAGCCTAAATTTTAAGGCTGAAATAAAACCTTAAAACACTCTTGGAGCATATAATTCTATTGAGAAGTGCCGTCCATTGGAAGTCTACGCTAACCTACAGAAACGTGGTAAATGCGTGTTGCTGGCAGCCTGCGACGCAGAACTTCTAGGGAAAACCTTGAAGGAAGGAAAAATTGTCTTTCACATAAACGAGAAATTCTACAAAGGAGTAAAAACGACAGCTGAAGAAGCAGTCGAGCTTATGAAACAATGCACAATAGTCAACCTTGTAGGCAAAAACATTGTTGGAAAAGCCATAGAAGCCGGACTTGTCCATCCAGAGGCTGTCTTGCTAATCGAGGGTGTGCCACACGCCCAGATAGTACGTATTTAAGCTAAGTATTGCTTTGTCTATTTTTGTCACGTTCACAAACCGCTACGTTTCTGAGGTGTTCGCCGTACATGTTTTTAAGGGTAGTAGTTTTATGGGCTAATTTGGCAATTTTTTCAATTGTTCTCTCTAAAGCTTCTAGAGGTTCAAGGCCTTCTCTGAAAACTAGCCTGTATAGCTCAGAATAGTGAAGTTTCGCTTCAAAATTGCAGTTTTCCAGAATCTCCCAGGGTGGTTCAATAAGCTTATTTGCTTTTAAACCTGGACAACATTTATCCAAATAGATTATTTTGTTATTGCTGGGACTGTAGGGAATGAATGGGTATAGTCTACATCTCATAGGACGCGCCGGGTAGATGCTGCAAAAAGCCTCTCCATTTCTAAATTCTAGAAAGACGCATCTTCCATTTCCTTTATCTCTAAGAACCGGTATGGCTATTCTATCAGCTATAACAGCAACTACATATTTTCCCTTCAAATTTCTCCAGTTTTCTCCCAAGAATTGAGCTATTCTGTGAATGTCGAATGCAGTCAGTCCAACGTTAGGTCCACTACTACAGCAGCGCCCACACATTAAGCACTCAAAATTGACTTTATCCCCAATTGAGAGCCTGAGGTACTCGTGCCTCATAGAGGCATATTAAGACATGGTTTA
>CAYXFE010000066.1:2874-5720 GCA_964464195.1 uncultured Candidatus Bathyarchaeia archaeon | reverse complement strand
TTCGTAGGAGTTAAAATTGTCAGAGAACTAGCAAAAAAGTTGAAATCCAAGAATGTTTTTCTTATTGAATGCGAAACTGTTCCTGAAAGTTATGTTGGTCAAATTGCAAAGTTTAATCCTTCGCATGTTCTGCTTATTGATGCCGGAATGCTAGGCTTAGAGCCCGGCCAAGCCAAGCTTGTTGATGTTAAGCAACTAGCCATGTATCCTGTGATTTCAACTCACGCCCTTCCACTTAGAATATTCTGCGAACTAGTTGAAGAAATGACCAAAGCCAAAATTGCTTTGTTAGCCATTCAACCCAAAAATGTGGATTTCGGGGAAGGCTTAAGCCCAGAACTAGAAAAAACAGCCAATCAAATAACTAGAATTCTGTTAGAAATTTTGGCGGGGAAATAAAGGGAGGGTTTAGACGTAGGGAACTGTTTTAAGCGCCTCAACAAAAAGGCGCTTTACAGCCGTTATCCTTGCCTTCTGCGCTAACACGTCGCTTGTAACGAAGTCTAGGGCTTCCTCTGGGCACCATTTAATGCATTCTGGGTCTCCATCGCAGAGGTCGCAGACGAAGACAACTTTCTTTTCTGGATGAAGCGTTATCGCTCCGTAGTCGCAGGCTTCTATGCACCATCCGCAGCCGTTGCATTTATCCTCATCAACCATGATTACGCCGTTTTCCTCCGACTGGGTTAGGGCGTCTCTTGGGCATGCAGCTACGCATGGCGGGTCTTCGCAGAGTCTGCATGTTAAAGCCAAGTTTATTAGTGGATGAATTCTGACCACTCTTATTCTAGACTTTAACGGGTTGAATGTGTTCTCCTTTTTCATTGCACATGCATATTCGCAGACGCAGCATCCAACACATTTTTCTGGGTCTGCAGAAACAAATTTTCTTTCATGTATAGCCGCCATTTCTATGCCCCCTGACCAAGTTTAGCCTTAACAATATCCGCAAACTCTTCTAGGCCGAGCTCCTTAAGCTTCTCAAGCGTTGGGATTCCTTCCCTTGTCCAGCCTCTAACCTCATAGTAGTCGTCAAGCATCATGTCAAGCTCTTCTTTGCTTACGTAGGCTCCTTTAGATGGTCCCTCATCAGGTATTGGATGATTCATAACCTTCCATGGTAATGTGTCATCCTTTCTTCCTAGGCCCTCGCGGATGTTAAACAGTCTTGCAATGTTGTTTATTCTTTCGCCTGTAAGCCTCATTTCTTCAGCTGTTACCTTTATGCCTGTTGCAAGCGTGTACAGCTTAGCGAAGTCCTCGAATCCTTCATAGTAGGTTCCTCTTCCAAACTTGCAAACTATCAGCGAGTCGATTATTGTGTATTGGTCTTCCATGTCCTTAACCATCTTGGCTCTTCCCTTCTCGTATTTGAGTCTGTCAACCTTGCCTTTAACGTCGAATCCATAGGCGCCGTGCCTGTTGTGATCTGCCCCTCTAAATGAGACTGCAAAGCCTAGCGCCGCCGTCTTCAATGCCCTCAAGTCGTATCCGGTTACTTCTACGCCTTTAATGTGTTGAGCAAGCTTTTCAGCGCCCTTTCCTATCTTTTCAGCTGCAAACTTTACTCCTTCAGCCAGTATATCGCCTATTCCTTCCCGCTTTCCTATTTTCTCAATGAGCTGTATTAGGGCTTCAGCGTTGCCAAATCTGGCGTCTATTCCGTCTAAATCCTCTTTTGTAAGTATTCCATTCTCATAGCAGTCCATGGCGAATGCTACGATTACTCCAGCTCCTATAGCGTCGTATCCATAGTAGTTGCAGAGCTCCATAGCCTTAATAATGGCGTCTAGGCGGTCAACTCCACAGTAGGGGCCTAGAGACCATAAAGGCTCATACTCCAGCCTTGTTATGGCGCCTTTGTATGGGCCTTCCGGCACCACGCATATGTGTTCGCATCTCATTGCGCATGAGTTGCAGCCAATTATTTTTGCGACAAATCTTCTGTTCATTTCTTCCCCGCTTACCTTCTCTGCGGCCTCAAAGTGTGCATTATTATAATTCCTAGTCGGCATGCAGTGAAGCGCATTATGAACCAAAACGTTTAGCGGTGTCCCCAAAGTCCTATATTTCCTTGTAGCCGGCCCCTTCATTCTCTCATGCATCATCTTCACGAATTCCTTAAAGCCCTCCAAGTCCGCAACGTTTACGTCCTTGGTTCCGCGCACGGCAATTGCCTTCAGCTTCTTTGAGCCCATAACGGCGCCCATGCCTGTTCTTCCAGCCGCCCTAGTCTTCTCGTTAATTATGCATGCAAGTCTCACGAGTTTTTCTCCAGCCGGCCCTATGGCTGCTACGCGAATGTAATAGTCGCCTAGCTCCTCCTTTATTGCATCTTCGGTTTCGGCTGGCGATTTACCCCATAAGTGCTTGGCGTCCAATATCTGAACTGAATCGTCATCTATCCATAGGTAAACGGGTTTTTCCGATTTGCCCTTAATAATGACGGCGTCATAGCCAGCCCGCTTAAGTTCCGTCCCGAAGTGCCCATGCGACTTTGACTCGCCCACTCCAAAGCTTTGAGGAGACTTAGCTACAAACGCGTGGCCGTTTCCGCCTGTCGGCGCCATTGTTCCGGAAAGCGGGCCAGTAGTCAATATTAATGGGTTTTCTGGACCGAATGGATCTGCGCCTGGCGGGCAATGCTCAAGCAGAAGCCTTATTCCGAGGCCTATGCCTCCAATGTATTTTCTTGCAAGTTCTTCGCTTAGTGGCTCAGTGCTTATCTTTCCAGTTGTTAGGTCTACGTGTAATATTCTTCCGGCATATCCGTACACAATACTTCCTCCAACAACCATTAATGGCTTAGAATTAGAGTAAAGCCTAAACCATTTATTAATTTATTG
>CAYXFE010000066.1:0-2774 GCA_964464195.1 uncultured Candidatus Bathyarchaeia archaeon | reverse complement strand
CAACCATTAATGGCTTAGAATTAGAGTAAAGCCTAAACCATTTATTAATTTATTGTTTCCAAGACTCTTCAAGACTAAGAAGCCCAGTAACGATTATTTGATAAGCTGATATAGAGTTGGAATGATGAAACGGCTATTCGCTATTCCTGGCTATAAGCTGGAGGTTGAAGTTAAAGGGAGAAAACTAACTGTCATAGAGAAGGGGCCATTAAAGAGAATAATAAAGAACGCCGCGTTGAAGAGGCTTATTGAAAGAATGGGCCGGGAAAAGCTTGCGGCTGTTTTGGAAGACAAATTGGTCATCTCACTTTATTTACCGCCCATCCCAAGCGAAGCCTTCAAGAGGGTTATAAAGAACCAAATAAGAAAGCGGCTAGGACTCTCTTATGGTCCGGACGCCGCAACCTTGGCGGTGACTGAAAAGTGTAATTGCCGATGCTTTCACTGCAGTGCTTTCAGAAGAGGAAAAACTGAGCTTTCAACCGAAGAATGGAAAAACGTTATAGACCAGCTGCTAAGCATGGGAACCTACAATATAACTTTCACAGGTGGAGAGCCTCTTTTAAGAGAAGACCTAAGCGAACTCATACGTCACGTAGATAAGGAGAAGGCAATAACCCAAGTATTCACAAATGGATACTTGTTAAATGATGAAAAGGTAGAGGAACTCGCTAAAAGCGGACTCTACGCGGTTCAAGTAAGCATAGACTCGCCTAATCCAAAGGAGCATGACAAGCTCAGAGGGATAAATGGACTCTTCGATAGGGCGGTTGAAGGAATAAGAATCGCCAAGGAAAAGGGCCTCCTAGTGGGCATATCCTCTTACATAGATCATGATGGCTTAAGGGATGGAAAGGTTGAAAAGTTAATTTCGCTGGCTGAACAGCTTGAAGTCAACGAACTCACAATTTTTGATTTAGTTCCTACGGGTAAACTTCTAAATCATGATCTTTTCCTAACCGAAAAGGATAGAGAAAAACTCGTTCAAATTTACCTTAGGGAAAACGAGAAGGATTATGGACCTAGAGTTTCAATAATGTCCTTTGTTAATAGTCCATTGGGCGCCGGATGCTTCGGAGGAGACTTCCAGATTCACATTACAAACAGCGGAGAGGTAACTCCATGCGACTTCACGCCACTAACCTTCGGCAATGTCCGAATGGAAAGCTTGAGGCAAATATGGAAAAAGATTAGGCGTCATCCAGAATACGGCCGTTGGCGGGAGAGCTGTCGCATGCAGAATCCAGCCTTCAGAAAGAGATACATCGAAAGAATACCAGAAAACGCGGAGCTTCCCTACCCAATCTATATGCTTGACAAAACTGAAAATTAAAATATTCCAGCAATAGTAATCATGTTGAAGGAGGCCAGATTCATTGAAGGTTAAGGTTTCATATCTTGGCTATATCAGAGTTATGCTTGGAAAACGCGAAGAAGAAATGGAATTAAAGGAAGGCGCAACCATAGGCGATTTACTAAACATGCTTTCAGACAAGTATGGCGAAGCCTTCAGAAAGGAGGTTTATGAACCAGGCCTCCAAGACTTGAAGTATGGCTACGGCGTAATCATAAATGGACTCTTAATGGCGAGACTTCAAGGATTAAAAACTCCACTGAAAGATGGAGACCAAGTAATTTTAACAACTCTGATAAGCGGAGGCTAACTTCAAAACTTAAATTTAACAGATACATTCTAACTTAGTTTTAACCAAGTAATAATGATGAGTAGTGAGTATATTGAAAAGTAGAATTGAAGCTTTGAAAGAAATAATGACGAAGAAAAAACTGGACGGCTATCTTGTCGCTAATGAAAGGAGTATCTTCTACTTTACAGGAGCAATAGGAGCCAACCCACTATTAATTCCAAGAGAAGGCCAGAGCATTCTCTATGTATATTCAGTAAATTACAATTCCGTAAAGGATGAAGCAAAAAACTGCATTGTTGAAAAACTTGAAAAAAGAGAAGATTTTACCAAAAAGCCGACTGAGAAAATTAAAGATTTAAAACTGAAGAATATAGGCTTTGATACATTAAATGCTGAAACCTTCCTCCAATTTAGGAAGCTTCTTAGAGGCAAGGCTCGTTTAAAGCCTAAAAGCGAGCTGGTTTGGAACCTTAGAAAAGTTAAGGATGAAGAAGAAATTAAGCTGATTCGAAAGGCAGCCGAAATAACAAGTAGGGCTATGGAGAAAGCCTATGAAATAGTTCAGCCTGGCATGACGGAAATTGAGGCTGTAGCGGAAATAGAATATGAAATGCGAAAGGCTGGCGCTTGGGGATACGCCTTCGAAACATTGCTGGCTTCAGGTCCACGCACAGCCTACTGCCACGGCTACTGCACAGAAAAGAAGATAAAGAAAGGGGAACTCGTAGTCATAGACTTAGGCGCAGTCTATAAAGGCTATAGAGCAGACATGACAAGAACGCTGGTTGTAGGGAAACCATCCAAAAAACAGGAGAAAATCTTCAACATAGTACGAGAAGCACAAGAAAAAGCGTTTCAAAGTGTTAAATCTGGAAAAAAGGCGAAAGACATAGATGCAATTGCAAGAAACTTTATCAAGGAGGCTGGATACGGCGAATATTTCGTTCATGGACTCGGCCACGGCGTAGGCCTAGACGTTCATGAACCTCCAACGCTTAACTCTCAAAGCAAGGATAGATTGAAAGCTGGTAATGTTGTAACGATTGAGCCTGGAATCTACATTCCTGGATTCGGCGGCGTAAGAATAGAGGACACAGTATTAGTCAAAAGAAGAGGAGCTGAAAGATT
>CAYXFE010000065.1:0-5887 GCA_964464195.1 uncultured Candidatus Bathyarchaeia archaeon | reverse complement strand
AAGAGGATGGGTAAAAAAGACATTGTTAAAATTGAGGGAAGAGAGCTGAAAGCTGAGGAAGTTGACAAAATAGCGCTTATCGCACCGAACGCGACAATAAACATAATTCGCGACTATAAGGTTGTAGAGAAAAAGCGTGTTCAACTTCCAAAAGTTATAAAGAACATTGTTAGATGCGCGAATCCCGCATGTATTTCAAATAGCAATGAGCCCGTCCAGCCAACCTTCTATGTTGAAAGCCAAGAACCATTATATCTTAAATGTCATTATTGCGGCTATTTGATGGAAAGAGATGAAATTCTAAAACAATTCTAGAAAACTGCCTAACTTAGCCTTGAGACTGAAGCAGCAGTATAGCCTTAGCCAAGTCTCCCTCAGTCTCTTCTAGGGCTCTTCTAGCCTCTTCTAAGGATTTTCCAGTCTGGTCAGCTACAAGCTGAACGTCCTCTTCTGGAATAACAAGCTTAGGCTTAGCTTCTAATGCCTTCTCAGTTATTTTCTCGCCAGTAACCTGAAAAATCTTCTGTCCCTTAATGCTGATAACAGCCACTTCCGGATCTTCAACAATTATTTCTTTTGTTGAAGTTTTGAAGATTACTTGCTGAACTTCTGGCATGGGCGCCATGTTTAGGCCCATGCGCTGCATAATTCTTCTAGCTTCTCTTGGGCTTAATTTTCGTTTCATGGGGCGTCACACACATTTATATGATAAAGCATCTTCTTAAGTTTCCTCCCTTACGCCTCTCCGCACCTTAACTGCAACTCCGGTCTTAAATGCCTTCATTTCCCTTCCAGTCAACACGGCTCTGCCCACAGCCAGCAAATTTCCATGCCTATCAAGTATAATGACCTCTTGTTTAGGCCTAATTTCCTCATCTGCATCTAAAACATGCTTTGCAAAAACGCTTTTTCCACTTGCAATCGACGAGGCTGCTGCATCCTCAACTTTAATCCAATTCCTCAAATCCTTAACGTTTTCAAGAATTCTCTTTGCACCTTCAATTGTTAAGGAAAACATTCCGTCCTTAGGACGCAGGGTTGCAATTCTCTTTCCATTAAGATATACATGCCTTATCCTTCCAGTAGTTTTCGAAAAGGTTATTTCGACCTCGTCTGGAAATAGTGCCTTTCCAACTCCCCTGCCGAACTGGTAATCTGCTATTTGTCTGATCTTTAGAAGCGCTTCATCCATTTCCTTCATGCTTTCACCGAAATTTTCGACAAGTATAAAGGACTGTTAATGAAATAAAAGTTTGGAGGACTCCTAGTGCGCTGCGAAGTCTGCGGCCGCCGAATAAGAGGAAAACCAAATCGAGTCATGATTGAAGGGGCAGTAATGACAGTATGCGGAAAATGCGCCAGATTAGGCACTCCATACCATGAACCGCCAAAACCAAAAGCTATACCCGGAAAAATCACAGTTAAGAAAACTCCTTTAATTAGAAGAGTCAAAAGTAAGGCTTCCACGCCTAAAATCGATGATTCTCTTGAGCTTGTTGACGATTATAGCGTTAGAGTTAGACAAGCGAGAGAAAGGCTTGGCTTAACTCATGAAGATTTGGGCAAGAAGATAGGCGAGAAGGTTTCTGTTTTAAAGAAGGTTGAAACTGGAAAGATTGTTCCTGACAATGTTTTGGCGAGAAAGCTTGAGCATGCTCTTCAAGTTAAACTTCTTGTTCCGGCTGAAACCCTAGAGGTTAAAGCTTCAAAATCTATTGTTGCATCTAAGCCTCAAAGAGGTTTAACTTTAGGAGATATTGTGCAAATTAAGACGAAGGAGGAGAAGTCGGAGGGCAGCGAATAACGAAAGCAATAATAGTTCAGCGAAGACTGCCAAATCAGCCCTCAACCCTAGACGAACTTGAAAGCCTAGCTGAATCGGCAGGATACGAAGTAGTTGGAAGAATAGAGCAGGTTAGAAAGCCCGACCCAAAATATCAAATTGGAAAGGGAAAAGTCAGAGAACTAGCCCAGCTAGTAAAGGAGACCGGTGCGGAAAAAATAATTTTTGACAATTTCCTCAAGCCAGTTCAAGCCTACAACCTAGCGAAAGAGACGGGAGTCGAGGCAATAGACCGCTTCCAGCTCATACTTGAAATCTTTGCCAGAAGAGCCTCAACAACCGAAGCGAAACTACAAATAGAGTTGGCGAGACTCAAACGTGAATTAACAAGGGCAAAGGAGAAGGTTAGACTCGCCAAAATGGGCGAACAGCCCGGATTCATGGGTCTAGGAGCATACGAAGTCGACGTCTACTATGAAACAATCAAGCGGCAGATTTACACGATTCAGAAGAAGCTTAGGAAGATAAGGAAGAAGAGAAGCTTACACAGAGCCAGAAGACTTGAACTCGGATTTTCATCCATTTCGCTTGCAGGCTACACAAATGCAGGAAAAAGCTCGCTCTTCGCTGCGTTAACAAGAGAACAAGTGCCAATTGACAACGCACTATTCACAACCCTCTCAACCACAACCCGGCTAATAGATCTCTATGGAAGAAAGGTTCTGCTAACCGACACGGTAGGATTCATCGACCGTTTACCATTAACGCTAATTGAAGCCTTTCATTCAACCCTAGAAGAGACAATATTTTCAGACCTAATACTCTTAGTAGTGGATGTAAGCGAGCCAATCCAAGAAATTGAAAGGAAACTCACATGCTGCTTGGATACAATTCATAAGATTGGCGCCTCCGGCATACCAATCGTGACGGCGCTGAACAAAATCGACCTAATCTCGGAGGAAGAGCTGGAAAAGAGAATGGAAGCCCTAAAGGAGCTTGCGCCTAATCCAGTTCCAATTTCAGCCCTTTACGGCACAAACTTGGACACGCTCAAGTATGAGCTTAGAAAACAGCTGAAGAATTATGTTCAAGTTTCACTTTCACTTCCAATGAACAGCGAAACCATGTCCTTTGTCTCTTGGCTGTTTAACAACACAAACGTTTACACGGTGAAATATGAGGGTGACCGAGTAAACCTTGTTTTTGAAGCTGTCCCATGGTTCGCAGACAAGATTTGCGGACAAGTTAAAAGGATGAATGGCTCATTTAACAAGATAGTTGTTCGAAGCGATTAGATAGAAGACTGGAGAAGCCGCCAATGGTTAAAGTTGTAGTTTTAAGATGGGGACATAGGCCAGAAAGGGATAAACGATTAACTACCCATGTAGCCCTAACAGCCAGAGCCTTCGGCGCTGATGGAATGATACTTTCCGACATTGAGGACGAAAAGGTTAAGGCTTCTGTTGAAAAGGTTGTTAAAAGCTGGGGAGGCCCATTCTTCTTTGAGATGGGAAAGCCTTGGCGTCAAGCAATTAAAGAATGGAAGGAGAAAGGAGGAATAGTCGTTCACTTAACGGCTTATGGAGAGAATATTCAGACAAGCGATGTCTTAGATAGGATTAAAGCTTGCGGAAAGGACATCATGGTTATTGTTGGAAGCCAAAAGGTTCCGGGAGAATTTTTCTCAGAGAAGATCTCGGATTTTAATGTTGCTATTGGAAATCAGCCTCATTCGGAATGTTCAAGTCTAGCCGTTTTTCTGGATAGGCTTTTTGAGGGAAAAGAGCTGGAAAAGGAGTTTGAGAATGCCAAGTTGAAGATTATTCCTCAGGCTAGAGGCAAAAAGGTTGTAAAAATTTAAGTCTGAGTCTGTCTTTTAAATAAAGAGATTTAAACATAAACGCGCATATATTTATTGTGAGGCATTGAGGGGCTTTGATTGTCATATATTGATGAGCATGTCTTAGTTAAGATTGCTGAGGCTTTAGGCGATGAAGAAGCCGTTAAAGTAATTGACATTCTAAAGAATTCAGGTGAAGTTACGGATGACGAAATAGCCAATAAGACTGGAATACGCCTAAATTCTGTTAGGAAAATTCTTTACAAGCTTTATGACCATTCGCTTGTTGCCATGCGTCAGACACGCGACCAAAACACAGGATGGTTCATATTCCACTGGCGGCTTCAGCCAGATCAGCTTGAAGGGTTCATAATAAACCAGAAGAAAAGAGTGTTGGAAAAATTAAAGATAAGACTGGAATATGAGAAGAGTCACGACTTCTATTATTGCTTCACGCCCGGATGCAAAAAAGTTCCATTCGAAAAAGCCATGGAACTCGTCTTTAAATGTCCAAGATGCGGAAAACCATTGATGCACTATGACAATAGCAAACTCATTAAGGTTCTTGAAAAAAAGATTGAAGAGTTAAGCAAGGAGCTTGGTGACTAAAAACGGAAACAAAAGCTGAACTTAAACTTCCTTCTAGGCAGGAAGCCCTAAAACTTCTAATTGAAAGTGGCTGTGCAGAAAATGTTATAGAACACTGCAAAACAGTGGCGAAAATAGCCCTGAAAATAGCTAGAAAACTGAAGAGAAAGGGCTTTAACCTAAATTTGAGGCTTGTTGAAGTCGGCGCGCTACTTCATGATATTGGACGTTCAAAGACCCATACTGTTCATCATGCCATTGTAGGCGCAAAGATAGCGGAGCAATACGGCCTACCGGAATCGGTCATCAGAATTATTGAACGGCATGTCGGCGGAGGAATAACAGCCGATGAAGCCGAAAAACTTGGATGGCCAGTTAAGGATTATGTTCCAGAAACTCTAGAAGAGAAAATTGTATGTTATGCAGACAAGCTTGTTGAAGGAAAAAGGGAGGTACCGGTTGAAGTTACCCTTGAGAAATTGGCTGATGAACTTGGCGATGACCATCCGGCAATTGAAAGGATAAGGCGGCTGCATGAGGAGATTTCCTCATTGGTGAACAGTTAATGGCCATTGTTACGCTTCTGGAGAAGGTTTATGGCCGTAAATCAGCAAAAGAATTCCAAAAAACCTTCGCCGACATGTGCAGAGGATTAAATGTCCAGATTAAAGTTTTGAATTGTGCCCCGCGGGGATGGATAAGGCTGGAAATAAAAGGGGAAGATGAGAGAGTAGCCCTGAATTTTTTAGAGCAAGAAGTCGGCTTGGCGCCAGTTTCAATTAAAAATGTTAAGCGCGGCGACATCATTCGGGGAAGAATAGTTTCTTCTAAAAGTAGACTTGAACTAAAGTTGGATTTAGGAGTTTATAAGCCGGAAATGATTGATGCACTGCTTCCCTTGAGGCATTTGCAGGCTCAGCTTGCTGACGGGAAAAAGCTTGCCTTAAAAACCATAGTTGAGCTTTATGGTTTATATCCAAACCTTCCGCTGGAAGTTAAAGTTCATAAATTAGACATTGAAAGCGAACTAATAGAAGTTCAGCTTTCTGAAAGGCAAATAACCTTATTCGACAGTTGGATTAGGCAGACGCTAGAGAGACTCCTAATCTTAGGAGTAACACGCGAAGAAATAGAATATGCAATAAAATCGCTCAGGCTTTCAAGAGACGTATACGCGATAGAATCGCTGGGTCTACTCGAACACGCAGTAATATGCAAGCTAGGAACAGAAGCCAAAGGATTAATTCCAAAACTAGGCCCAGAACTACAAAACGCCATCCTAACACCATTCACACCAACAAGAATACAAAAAATAATTGAAAGAAAAACATTAAACTAACATCTAAGAAAGGCAACGATTCGAAACCCTTAATTCACCATTTTATAAAACTTTCAAATTGACAAGATAGGGGCTGTCGGCTAGCTTGGTCTAGGCTCCGAGACTCGGGCTTAATTGGGGAGATTTTTCAAAATGGGGCTGAAATTGACTTTGAAAGTTTTAAAGAATGGCTTTCTAAGACTCATTGCGACTCAACTGTTAAGGTCATAATGAGATATGCTCAGAGATATTGGCATGTGCTGTTTAATCCAAACGAGGCTAGTAAAATTGCGGTTATGCCTAAAGACATGCGTAGAAATGTTATGGCCTCATTGGCTAATCTTTCAAGGTTTCTTGG
>CAYXFE010000064.1:0-5899 GCA_964464195.1 uncultured Candidatus Bathyarchaeia archaeon | reverse complement strand
AGAGCTTGGAGACATAGTTACGACCCTTGCGCCTGCAGTAAGCGTCCTCAGAAGCGTAAGAGGCGGAATGGCAATGATATTTCCCGAAGCAGAAAGAGAACTCGGCGAGATAGGCGACCTTTTAAACGGCATAATAATCGAGGCAGGTCAAACAACAGGCTCAACCATAAACTTCGAGGCAGCAAACGAGGATGCGCAGAAAATACTAAACGAAGCAGCCA
Source organism: uncultured Candidatus Bathyarchaeia archaeon (assembly GCA_964464195.1). Classification (GTDB taxonomy): domain Archaea; phylum Thermoproteota; class Bathyarchaeia; order Bathyarchaeales; family WUQV01; genus CAYXFE01. The sequence continues at coordinate 5,678 of CAYXFE010000064.1, read as the reverse complement.
CGGTGGCGGAGCAGAGAATAAAGGAGAAGCTTCCAGAACTTCCAGCCGGAGTCCCAACGGCGACGGCCGAAAAATCCACGGTAGAAACTCCTTAAAGGCTTAGGGGAGGTGAATGATGACCGAGGAGATTCCCCCAGTATTCTTTTCGCTTGGCAAGCAAGTTAAGGATGAATATGGGCGTCCAATTGGGAGAATAGCATCATTCAAACTGAACCCTCATGGAAATGTCGACGGAATTTTCCTGCAGCATGGCGATGGAGAATTCAAACTTTATCCTGCTGAACAATTCAAATTCGATGGAGCTGAAAATGTAACGCTTATGTCCCCAATAAAGGCGAGAGCAAACAGATTATGCGATGAGATTCCGCTAATATGGAGGAAAGACCAAGCCCTAAAGGAGCTTCTAGAGAAAGAAAAGGTTCCCAGAGAACTCTACGAAGATCTTCACAGCAGCTTCGAGGGTGCGTTAAATCAGCTTAAGGCAGAAGCGCAGGGAATACTTGAGAACTTAGATAAGAGAATTGCCGAATGTAATAATCAGATAAAGGAGCTGAACTCGGCGCTTGTAAACTTGGAAATTGAAAAATACATTGGAAAAATCGATGACACGTTGTATAATACCGCAATGGAAATCCTTCAGCAAAACATAAGGTGGATAAACGCCGAAAAAGAAGACCTTGAATCGCTGAAGAGTAAACTTTCAAGCATATTACTGGGCGAGGGTATTCCGCAGCAGCCAGAAAAAACAGAAGAGAATGTGGAAGAAAACGAAAAAATGGAGCAGCCAGCTGAGGAAACTTCCACTCCTCCTCTTCCCGAACCGCCAGAACAACCCTTTGTAGTATATGTTAAGGACACAGCCGAAGAATCGCAGACCTAACCTCTAAATCTTGGTGAAAGGGCGGGCGGAGGGAATTGCCATCATCAAAGGACTGTTCAACAATCGCCGCCAGAACCTAAGCGAAATAATAGTGAAATCTATAAATAGGCTTAAAATTCAGAAAGTTAAAATTGAACGTGTAACTTTCAAGCTGGAGCAAAGAGACAGGAAACTTTTTCAATTATGCATTTCCTCGCTTAAAAACAATAATCGTGAAAGAGCAGTTATATGCGCGAATGAGCTTGCCCATATTAGAAAGCTTATAGCATTTCTGAAGCAGGTTCAGCTCGCCCTAGAACGTGTAATATTGAGGCTTGAAACGATTAAGGAACTAAATGATGTAATGGTTGAACTCCGACCTGCACTTAGAATGCTTAAAAGCATAACAAATCAGCTTTCTGATTTTCTTCCAGACGTCGCCTCCGAACTTGAAAATGTAAATGAGAGCATAGCTGAAACTCTCGCAATCACAAAATTGGAGGCAAGCCCTGAAGCACTCATTCCGTTACAAATGAAGACTCCCGCCGGAGAGGAAATCCTGAAAGAAGTTTCATCCTTCCTTGAAGAGAAGGTTGCGGAGAAGCTTCCCGAACCGCCCGCCTCACCAATAATAGAGGAGAAGGTTGCAGAAGAACCAGTCAAGCAGATGGTTGCCCTAACCGCTACATGCACGACTTCCACACGTCAAGAAGGATCACCTCAATCCGAGAAAACAATCTCCTTTAAGGAAACTGAACTTCAAAGACTCTCATTGAAACTGCAGAGAATGACTGTAGATGACTCAATTGAGAACATGATTCTTGAATATGCCAGAAAGAAGAATGGGGAAATAAACATAACCGAATGCGCTCTAGAACTGAACCTTCCAACAAGCGAAGTAAAAGAGGCCTTGAAAAGTTTGGGTGAAAAAGGAAAAATTAAGATTTATGTGAAGTGAGGATTATGAGCGCCTCACAAGAACTAGAGCAGATGGCAACCAACTATGCAAAAGAAGCCGTCAAACTCGACAAGCAAGGCGCCAAAGGAATGGCAATCACAATGTACCAAAAAGCAATAGAAGCCCTACTCAAACTTGTTCACCTATACCCCGACTACGGACTAAACAAAATCTACATACAGCGAGCAATGGCCTACCAGGAAAGAATAAAAATACTTCAAGGAGCCAGAACACCAGAGCCGCTAGAAGAAGAAAAGGAAGAGGAAACTGGAACCGCTCCAACTCCAAGCAAGGTAAAGGCAACATTCGACGACCTAGTCGTAAAGGAAAAGCCGAACGTAAAATGGGACCAAGTAGTAGGACTCGAACAAGCTAAAAGGGCAATAAAAGAAGCCATAGTCTATCCAGTTCAAAGGCCAGACCTCTTCCCGCTTGGATGGCCAAGAGGAATACTCTTATTTGGACCTCCTGGATGCGGAAAGACTCTGCTGGCTGCAGCAGTCGCCACAGAAATAGATGCAACATTTATTTCAGTAGACGCAGCATCAATAATGTCGAAATGGCTTGGAGAAGCAGAACAGAATGTTGCGAGGCTATTTGCTTCTGCAAGGAAAACGGCGGAGGAAGGCAGACCAGCCATAGTCTTCATTGACGAACTTGACTCTCTGATGGGAAAGCATTCAAATGAGGTTGGAGGCGAAACGAGGGTTAGAAATCAATTCTTGAAGGAAATGGACGGGATAATCGATAAAGGGAAAAAGCTTCACGTTTATGTTATCGGCGCAACAAATAAGCCATGGGACCTAGATTGGCCATTCATAAGGAGATTCCAAAAGAGGATTCTTGTTCCCTTGCCTGATTATCATTCTAGACTTCAAATGTTTAAGCTTTATACGAGTAATTTGGAGCTGGCTCCCGATGTGGATTTGCATGAGCTTGCAAGGCTTTCAGAGGGCTTCTCCGGAAGCGACATTAGAGATGTCTGCCAATCCGCCCACTTGAGAGTTGTAGGAGAATTCTTTGAGTCAGGTCAAGCCAAAAATAGACTTGCAAAGCCAAGACCCATCAGCATGGATGATTTTAGGCAAATACTTGAGGAGAGAAAGCCAAGCGTTTCGGTTGAGATGGTTGCGCTATATAATCGATGGTTTGAAGCGTTTAAGGCTTTATAGGAGGGGCTTGGAAAGGTTTGGAGAACTGCTTATTTTTCTATTTTTGGACTCTCCCTTCTCCCCTCCCTGGCAACTCCAAACCCCAAAAGGCCCTCCAAAAGCTAGGAGCTTCCCCATTTTTTAATCTTAACAATCACTTTATCATTGGGAGAAACCTCTACGCCCTTCAGAGTCGAGGCCATGGCAATAATGGATGATTTCATAATTCTCTGAACAAAAGGCTTCAATGAAATTTGCCTATTATCTACGTAAAGTGCAAAATTTTCACTTGATTCTTTACGAATCTGCCCTATTTTTTCCTCTACAAGCTTTACAAGTTTTTCTGTTTCATTCAGAGCATCAATAATGGGTATAGCGAAATTTTCTTTGGACAGTCTATTCGCAGCGGCTCCAGAGAAGGCTATTATTGGCCTAAAAATTTTTGACGCCTCTCGGGCTTCTTCAGGATTCTTAACGGTTACTATTTTGAGAATTTCGGGGTTGGTTCCTATTAGGCTTTTGAATCCTTCAAGGATTACGATGTCTGCATCTTCGCAGTGTTGAAGTATATCATCTAGCGAAAGCTTTTCCGTCTCAACTTTATGTATGACTGCTATTTCTTTGGGCGCTACGCTAATTATCTTGCTTGCTCCCGCCTTTGCGTGTCTCCACGTATCTTTTCCTTCGGTGTCAATCGTAAAATTCTGTTCGGGAATATGTTTTACGGCTGCTACCTTGTAGCCTTTCTTGGTCAGTTCTCTGATAAGAACTTCGGTAACCGTTGTTTTTCCGGAGTCCTTACTTCCTATAACGGCGATTGTTAGCATTTAATCTCCTCACTGCTGGTCGTTAGGTATCCGTAAACATAAGGATTTCTGATGGGTTTATTGTTCGGAGAAAATTTTTCAGTGATGCGAGCCAAGTATATTGCATGAAAGTATTAGCTTTCAATTGCAGCCCAAACATGGAAAAGAGCAATACAGCATTAATTTTGAATCCTTTTCTTGAAGGCATAAAGGAGGAAGGCGGAGAAGTAGAGCTGCTATATCTGAGAAAGCTTAAAGTAAACCCTTGCCTAGGCGAGTTTGCATGCTGGTTTAAAACTCCTGGAAAATGTATACATGAGGATGACATGGAACTAATTTATCCCAAACTGAAAGAAGCCGACATAATAATCTTCGGAACCCCAGTCTACATTGATGGAATGCCCGGACCCATGAAAAATCTTTTTGACCGTATGCTTCCACTAGCCGAGCCCTACATAGAATTAAGAGATGGACATTGTCGACATCCCCCACGCGAAACGGGGAAATCGAAAAAATTTGTGCTGGTCGCAAACTGTGGTTTCTGGGAAATGGACAACTTTACTCCACTGCTTGTTCATGTACATGCCATATGTAGAAATTTCGGCTGGGAATTTGCTGGCTCCCTACTTCGACCTCACGGAGGAGTTTTCGGTTACATGTTAAGGAAGGGATACCCCGTACAAGACATCGTTGAAGCCGCGAGAAAAGCCGGAAGGGAAATAGTGAAGTATGGAAAAATCATGGAGGAAACTCAGAAAACTGTAAGCAGAGAACTGATTTCGCTTGAGGATTATGTTAAGATTTTGAATCAGCTTTTTGAAAGAACCATACAGAAATATAGCGAAGAGAAAGTTAACGGCTAAACTTTCACAGAAAGTTTAGGGTCTATATCCCTCAAGTATGCTTATGGCTAAAACTGCGGAAACTATGTCGGCTGTTGTTCCAGGATTTAAGCTGTTTCCGGCATGTCTAAGCCTATTATCAAATTTAATCAGCTCCATTTTTCCAGCTTCGGTTTCGAGTCCGCCAAGCTCCAGAATTCTCTTCGCTTCTAAAGAAACTTCTAGGGCCTTCTCCTTTCCAGCTTTCCGAACTATAAGCGTGTCTGGAACCTCAGCTAAAATCTTAAGAAAAGTGTTAACTGTCGCCAAATTAACATCATTTGCCTTCTCAATTTGCCTCTTAAAGTAGGGATAGCCAATATCAAATGTTATTGGATAGTTATTAACCCATTCGGCGCATATAGAATCATAAGCTGAGGCAATTTTAAAAACATCGTAAAGTGAAATTCCTTCCTCAACAATTCTCCTTTTAGACTCTGGATCATTAACATCCAAGTCTGGAGCCTTACCCAGCCCTCCGGGCTGAGCAATCTCAATTGCTTCATAAACGTTTACTGCATCCTCAGCCGTTGAAGAAGTAACGATACGCCTTATCTTCTCCCTTAGCCCAAGCAAGGAAAAGTTTCCTTCAGCCAAAACAGCTCCAGCTGCGACGGCAATAGGCATAAGAAGAATAACAGCGCCTAAAAGAGTGTTTCCGCCACTCTGCCATCTCCGCATGTCCTTGGCTGAATCCCTGATTAATTCACCAATTCCAACTTGACCAACAGAAATTTTCCCGCTTTGAAGCTGAAAACCTCTTTCAGCCGCCAATTTGAAATACGGAGCAACAGCGACGGCAGAAGCCAAAAAATGCTCATAACGAGTATCGCTAAAATCCGCATTCCTATGAACATTTCCAGGCTTAGGATAAGCACTGACTTCAAGCAGCAAAGCAAGCTGTAGGCATTCAGAAACATAGCACGATATATATGCTGGAAAGTCTTTTTCCATTTTAACTCTGAATTTTATTGAATATAGAAAATCTTATTAATGTTGTGTAAAAAATTACACAGCAATTAC
>CAYXFE010000063.1:2842-5918 GCA_964464195.1 uncultured Candidatus Bathyarchaeia archaeon | reverse complement strand
TACATTAGGGAAATAAAGGAAATAGACGGCCTAACTCAACTCCGCGAAGCAGAAGCAGCAATATGGGCAAACAATCATGCAGTAAAAGACCCAGTAGACGCAGCCAGCCTATTCATCCAAAAAGCATACCAAATGAAAGACTACATTGAAGGAAAACTCTACTATGGCGGAGAAGCCGAACATCGGACAACTCAAAAAAGAATAGAGTTCTTAGAAGAACTAAAAAAGAGAACTAGGAAAAAAGAGGTAAAAGATAGATGCGAGGAAATTCTTAAGGTTTGGCGGGAAAGCATATATATTCTGTAAGATGATATGGAATGAAAGATGAAAGAAAGAGAAAAGTCATTTTCTGTCCGAAATGCGGATCAACCAACATTTTCTGGGCTTCAGGTCTGCCACAACTATGGTCAATCTGGGAATGCAGAGACTGCGGCTACCGCGGAGCCTTCATAATAGAAGACAGCAAACTAGCCGAGAAAATTAGAAGTGAATACCTTAAGAAAAAGCAAGGCAAGAGCACAAATAATGAGAGGAGCGCATAATTGATTTTAGAGCATGCATTCAAGCATTTTTGGGCACGTTAAGCATTCTTCTGGTATTGGTAAATTCTTGTCCTTCTCCTTTAAGTATCCAAAGTGATAGGGACACTTTATCTCTTTGGCCTTTTCTTTTCCCTTCTTGGCATTCTTTTCGATTATCTTCTTAATTTCAATAAGTTTCGATGTTTGCTCGATTTTTTCCTCAATTTTCTCGGCTTCAGGAACGTCTACGTCTATTCTTGAGAGACAATATGGACAGCCAAGATAAGTCTGAGGAGGATTAACCGACTTATTAGTTATGAGGATTGGTCTTTCAAATTCTCTGCCGCAATCCTCGTAGGGACAAATATATTTATTCTGTTCAAGCTTAACTTCAACTGGGAAATCATTGTTATTTTTTCCTAGAAGCTTTGTCAGAGATTTTTTCATTTAGTTTGTCACCTAACGATATAGTAAATCTCACGATTTAATAAAAGTTTTGCATGAAGAATCAAAATCGGAACATAAAAGCCATAAATACGAAGCTAGTCGACTAGCTTCCAATACTTATTCTCCAGAAAGTTTTATACCAAACTTGAAACACTCTTTTTCAAAATTAATTGAAGGGAGAAAAATGGATTTTGAATTAAATACAGAACAAAAAATGATAGTCGAAACAGCTTCTGATATAGCGCATGACTTCGGCCCAGAATACTGGAGAGAGAAAGACAAAAATCATGAATTCCCGGAGGACTTCTGGAAAGCACTGGTTGAAGCCGGCTTTACAGGTATAATAATCCCAGAAAAATACGGCGGAAGCGGAATGGGAATGTTCGAAATGATCCTAGCCATGGAAACCCTAACTTCTGAAGGATGCGGACTAGCCGGAACATGGTTCCTATGCCTAACCTCAATTTTCGGAGGTTTATCCATTACGAAACATGGAAACGAGCAGCAAAAAGAGAAATATTTGCCAAAAATCGCCAAAGGCATGGAATTCTGCCTAGCACTAACTGAGCCTGACGCTGGAACAAACACATTGAACATTCGAACAATGGCTATACAGGAAGGAGACGAATACGTGATTAATGGAGAGAAAATTTTCATTTCAGGAGCAGACAGAGCAAAGGGAATGATTCTTGTAGCCAGAACAACCCCTAAAGAAAAGGCTCCGAAAAGAACCCTAGGACTAAGCCTATTCATTGTAGATTTGCCAAACCCAGCAATCGAAGTGATTCCAATAGAGAAACATGGAATCAACTATTCAAAAACATGCCAAGTCTACATAAATGACCTAAGAGTTCCCAAAGAAAACCTGCTTGGTGAAAAAGATAAAGGTTGGTATCAGATACTAGATACCTTAAACCCCGAAAGGATGGCATTTTCAGCCGCAGCCACAGGAATAGGCCTCTTAGCCATACGGAAAGCTGTCGAATACGCAAAAGAAAGAAGAGTATTTGAAGTTCCAATAGGCAGCCATCAAGCAATACAATTTCCATTAGCTGAAGCGAAAGCGAAAATTGAGGCTGCCCGCCTGCTTAATTATAAGGCTGCATGGCTCTATGATAAGGGGCAGCCATGCGCGGCAGAAGCCAACATGGCTAAGGTCGCCGCTGTCGAGGCTGGAATACAAGCAGTTTATCATGCCATGCAAACGTTTGGCGGTTACGGCTATGCGGTAGAATATGATGTTGAGCGTTGGTGGAGAGAAATAAACCTAATAAGGCTTGCTCCAGTGACTCAACAGATGGCATTAGCCTTCATTGGTCAGCATGTTCTGGGATTGCCAAAGTCATACTAAACAGCCTTTAATCCATCAAAAATTAAGAATGGACGATGCAGTTGGAAACGGAATGCTTTATTTTTTCCTCATTTGAATTTAACAATTCGCTATAGTAAATTTGTATTGTGCATGTTCCATGCTGTTTTACTTTGAATTCTACCTTTGCTAAAGTCCCCTCTCCTGAAACACCTGTAACATTTCCTTGAAGGGTGCAGACAATAGCTACTTTATTTTTATTAGTCTTGTAGAAAAAGAATGTTTGTCCCTTACTTTTTAGGAATGGGCCCTCAGTTATGTTGGCAAGCTCTAGCATGCTTGAATTCCATTCTAAGTTAACTTGCCAACCATACAAGTCCGAAACATGGGAAACATTGATAAAAACTGTAAAATTCCCATTAACATTTGCACTGATTTCTTTTGGATACAGGAAAACTAACGTTTTAGGCGCTGACCTCAACCAGATGAAATACGACAAGGTTCCTACAAGAAGTGCGCCGATAACTATTGCGGCAACAATTATTTTGTAGTTCATGATTTTCGCCTTTATCTTAGAGAAATCATATAAAGGCTTAATTAATTTTGCTCTTCGAGAATGACTATCTTGCTTCTTCCTTTCTTCACTCTACTGATAACGCCCTTAGCCTCAAGCGTAGCCAAAATCTGGCTTATTTTAGCTTTAGAAAAACCACTTTGCTCAACAAGTGAACGTTGAGCCATTCTTCCACCAGCCATTCTAAGTAATCTAAGAATTTTCTCCTCATCTGTTTCTGGCTGC
>CAYXFE010000063.1:0-2742 GCA_964464195.1 uncultured Candidatus Bathyarchaeia archaeon | reverse complement strand
AAAAAATGATAATGCAGCTATTACTGCGCCTATTATTACATAAACTACTGGATTTTCGCTCCATCCTTTCTTCTGCTGAGATGCTGGAACTAAAACTATATTCGGGCCTCCTTTCTGGAAAGATAAGGTGCTTATCCACCTAATCATATGGAGCGATGCGTATTGCTCATCGCATTCCGGAGAAACCTCCTGTAATTCATACTCTGCGGGATAAGTCAAGTATAGGGAGCCATTCCCGTACAATCTATCAAAAAAATTGCTGAGTTTAAACACATCGCCAATAACTAGTTTATTATCTATCTTTTGGCTAAAGTTTATCCATAAAAATTGGTATTCAACCTTTTTATAAGTTTCAAAGGAATGCATCGTTACTGATAATTCTAAGCCAATTGCCATTTTTCTATTTGTTAGATTTTGTGTTTCATCTATGAGAGTTGAAATTCTCTTCTGAAAGCTAAAAAAATCGTCATATGTAGCATTTGTATCAAGAACTTGTCTAATAACCCATAACGCTGAACCATCTTCATAGAGAGTTATGTCATACTCCACTTGATTCTGACATTTAGCTGGATATATAGAAGCTAAAAGAAGAAACGCAAATAACCCGGTCAATAGTACTCGATTTCTCAAATTGATTCCATTCCTAATATAAGTGAAGAGCGCTCTAAATATTTAAATTTGCAATTAAGTAATGTTCTGCTAAAATTTCAGCTTGAACATAAATAAACTATAATAAACAATAAAATTAAATTTTAAACATTTTTTGCTGTTTTTAGCAAAAAAGGAGCGAAGAAACATTTTTATTTTTATAAATCCACATTATTTTTGGTGTTAGTCGATGAGAAAGAACGTACTCGGAGCTTTAATGCTGGTCGCTCTCATCGCTCTACCTAGTGTTCAAGGATCCGTTGGAATGGAAGGCTATTATACCGCCGAAGTTCAAATAACAGGAGAGGTCACCCTCATATGGTTCAATAATGAAACCTATACTATCGACATTAACGAAACGTTCATCGCTTCAGTGCCTGACGAAATACAGCCAGGCGAATATGATGCAAAATTTGAAGGCTACGCAACTATCACGGAGGAAACAATAGAATTTTACGGCATGATAGAAATTGACGGGGAAAGCTTCAAAGTAGAATTCACAATACCCAATGAATGGCCCGATATCCCAACAGGGAAATGCATGGTATTCGGAGAGGTACAGGTTAAAATCACAGAAAGCGAACTCCCACCAACACAATATACATGGGTTCACATAGTAGGTCCAGTCACCGACTGGAATGGAACACCGGCTTGGGGCTGGCTGTGTGCCTATGCAAAAATCTCAGCAAATGAAAATGTCTCAAGAGTCTACCTTTGCTGGGTTCCGCAAATGGAAACTCCGTACTTCAACATGACACCCTTCTTAACCAACTTCACCTTCAGCTTCTACGCTGCAAAATTGGTTGAAACCGACAGTATACGATTTAACTATCAAGGCAATGACTTCTATATAAGTGGACTCTGGACAGTACTCAACATAACCTTCACATACACCTATCACGACGAATGCATCGACTACCAGTGGACAGAACAGGTTATCGCTGAAAATGCCACTGGCGAACTAAAAGTTTACAATGGATGGAGCAAGTTCACTGTAAGCATAGCCAACATTGGCGATGTAAACGGTCTAGTAAGGTTCCATAGTATGTCTAGCATGAGAGTTCTCGAAGGAGACGTAACTTATGACGGCGTAGTCAATATCAACGACCTTGTACACGTGGCGAGGCGAATAGGCTCCACTCCCGGCTGGGTCATGGGACAAATGAACTTCAATCTTGAAGAATTCGCCCATGTAGACATAAACTTCGACTTCCAAATCGACATCTACGACCTAGTAAGCGTGGCAACCGAGATAGAAGCTTAAATCTCCCTTCTCCCCTTTTTATTGTAATATTTAGACAAAAATGCGAGGCACGGAAACCATGTTGAAAAAGCACATCTCTAAATGCCTCATACTCATAATTGCCCTTTCATTTCTATCATTTTACCTTTTAAAAAGCGAGCAGGCTGGCTCGTATGTTACATATGTGTATGTATCTCCAAAGGAGCAAGTAATTGATTCCCTTAATGAATCTTTCATTGTAAATGTTAGTATCTGTAATGTGCTTGACCTATATGGATACGAATTCAAATTATTCTATAACTCTTCAATACTTAATGGTAGCCAGGTTATTGAAGGGCCGTTTCTGAGTTCAACTGGGAAGGATGCCTTCTTCTGGGTTGTTGCTTTTAACGATCACTATAATTCTACGCACGGAATAGTCTGGGTTGACTCTTGCCTAACGGGAGATGTTCTAGGCGTAAATGGGAACGGAACACTTGTTACTATAAAGTTCAAATCACTCGCTGTTGGCTCCTCACAGCTTTCACTGAACGACGTAAAGCTTGTGGATTCAAGGAAAAATTCTATACCCTGTCAAAGCATTGACGGCTCGGTGACAATAATTCCCGAATTAACATTACCATTCATAACCTTAGCTCTTTGCTCGCTCCTTTGTGTTCTTCAAAAAAGGTATAGGCATCATAAGGCGAACCAAGTCAAAAAAGACTCATTTACTGAAATAAGACAAATTAACGACGCTACATTACTATATGGTGATGGGTCATGAAAAAACTAATTCTCGTATCGATATTAGCTTTCGTTCTTCTGTCTTTAATAGGAACAGTCTACATAAAAGGTGCTGGTGAAGGCAT
>CAYXFE010000062.1:0-6060 GCA_964464195.1 uncultured Candidatus Bathyarchaeia archaeon | reverse complement strand
CTAAAAAGCTGGGCTGTTCCTAAGGAACCGCCAAGAACTGCTGGAATTAAACGTCTAGCCGTTCAAGTTGAAGATCATCCGATAGAATACGCAGACTTCGAAGGCATAATTCCGGAAGGCCATTACGGCGCTGGAAAGGTTGAAATTTGGGACAAAGGAAGCTATATTCTAAAAGAGAGGACGGATAACAAGATAGTTTTTGAACTTAATGGTGAAAAACTTAAGGGAACTTATGTTCTCCTAAAATTTAAAGGAGATAAGAACTGGCTTTTCTTCAAGAAAAAAGAGGATTAGCCTCCAAATAGGTTGAATAGACCTTCTCAATCTTAACTTTCAAGAATTTCCCAAAATTCTCATCATTATCCTTTATCACTGTTGGCTTGTAGGCATAGTTTCTTCCTATTTGGCTGTTTGGCTTTAGTCCTTCCTCATCTAGGAATATGTAGCCCTTCCAGCCCTGCCAACGGCTATTAGCTTCCAATCCGACCTTTAATGCCAGCTCGGATGCTATCTTACTTCTTTCCTTAATTGTCTTATTGTCTATTTTCGGCTTCATCCTTTCTGCTTCCGTTCTAGGCCTAGCGAAAAACTTGCTAACATTAACTATGTCAGGCTTAACCTCCTCAATAAGCCTAAGCGTATTTTTGAAGGCTTCTTCTGTTTCTCCAGGAAAGCCGACGATTACGTCGGTGGCTAAGCATAGGCTATTGCCAAGCTTACGCCTGAAGACTTCAACTATATGTTTAAAGTCGTTGACTGTATATCCACGTTTCATTTTAGCCAGAACATTGTCATCTCCGCTCTGAACGGGTAAATGTAAAAACCAGAATAGGCAGCCTCCACGTTCATTTCCCTCGGCAATTTCTGAAAAGCGTTTCTCCCCGCCAAACTCCAAATAGACTTCAACGAGTTCATCTAAAATTTTAAGCGTGTGATCCGGCCGCATCATGCCAACTCTAACTAGGAATCCATACGAGTCTAGGCTGCAGATTTCCCTCAGCAGCCTAGGAAGGTTTAAGCCTAAATCCCATCCGTAAATTGCCGTGTCTTGGCTGCAGAGCCAAATTTCTCTTACTCCTTCGTTAAGTGAACGTTTAATTCTCCTCACTATTTCGTCGATTGAATAGCTGCGGAGCTTGCCGCGGGCGAATCGGACGCAGCAGTAGGCGCATTCGCCTAGGCAGCCGTAGGCTATTGGAATTATATCGATAAATCTGTTTTGTCTTATACATGGTAGGTCAAGTTTAGGCTTAGATTCTAAAGCGTTATAAAGCTCAATTACTTTTCTTCCTTCCAAGACTTCTTTAACAATGTTAACTATGCGTTCTCCAAATGCTGGGCCAACAACTCCATCAAATCGAACCTCGCGTTCTAAACGCGCAAAATTGATTAGAGGCAAGCATCCAGCTACAATTAGCTTTTTGCTGGATGGAATTTTCTTGAGAAAGCTTATCATCCTATTTTCCGTCGGTCCCTTAACAGCGCATGTATTCACGATAACGACTTGAGCATCCTCTATGCTTTGGGCTATTTCAAAGCCAGCTTCAGCTAGGCATCCCGCCAACGTGTTGCCGTCAGCCATACTGGATGCGCAGCCAAAACTGATAACAAACACTTTCACATGCATGGTCTAACAAACCATTTTAAAAGCATGGAGAAACATAAACATTCCCAGAATTTGAAAAATTAACATGGATAAGGAATAGAGTTATAGAAAAGTTTAAAAGAAAATGGACTTTACATGTTTATAACATATTTTAAAACAAATATACAGCACTATATGATAAATTCACGCCTTCACATTCCTAGGGTGATTCTGAATGAAAATGATAACGCTGTATCTACCCGAACCCTACTTAGAAGCTCTGGACAAGCTCGTAAATGAGAGGTATTATCCAAACAGAGCTGAGGCCATAAGAACTGCAATATTAGACATGATAAGGGAGGAATTGTGGAGCAGAAAAAGCCTGAAGACTAACAGGCGAAAGAATGGAAAAAGAAAAGGCAGCAGAAGGAGGAGAAGGGTTGCTTCAAAGGCCTAAAAGCCAAATTCTCCAATATGCTTGGCAGAACGCCCCAAATGAAGGTGTTAGGCCGCCTGGCTACTGTCGAATAGTAGTGGCTGGAGTAGGCGGAGCTGGAAACAACACAGTAACGCGTCTAACAGAGATGGGAATCAAGGGAGCGGAAACCATAGCGATAAACACGGACATACTTCACCTTAACGCTTCTAGGGCCATGCATAAAATTCTGATAGGCGAAAAAACAACAAGGGGGCTGGGCGCTGGAGGAGACCCTGCTTTAGGTAGAGCCGCAATAGAGGAATCGAAAAGTAAGATAGAAGAATTCTTTACTGGAGCCGACATAGCCTTCATAACTGCCGGATTGGGCGGAGGAACGGGAACAGGAGCCGCACCGATAATAGCGAAAATAGCTCGAAAGAAGGGTGCAATAACCGTAGGCGTTGTTACAACTCCCTTCAGAATAGAGAAGGGAAGGATAAAGTATGCGGCTTTAGGCTTAACTGAGATGAGAAGATACTGCGACACCGTGGTTGTAATAGACAATAATAAGCTTATGCAGCTTGTTCCCCAACTGCCAATAAATGAGGCCTTCCGCGTGGCCGACCAAGTCCTAGCAAACATGATTAAGGGAATAGTTGAAACAATATCAACGCCAAGCCTCATCAACCTAGACTTCGCAGACTTCAAGACAATAATTCAGAGGGGTAGAGTCGCCGTTGTTGGTATAGGCGAATCAGATGCTCCCAACAGAGCAGAGGAAGCAGTAAGAAACGCGCTTAGAAATCCTCTTTTAGACGTTGACTATGCAGGTGCCACTGGTGCGCTGATACATGTTTGCGGAGACAACCAAATGACAATAGAAGAGGCCAATAGAGTTGCTGAAATAGTTACTGAACTTATGGATGAGGATGCCCTTGTAATCTGGGGTGCAAGAGTTAATCCAAACATGAATGGACTACTACGCGTTACGTTAGTCATGACTGGCGTTCACTCGCCGTATTTGCTAAGCGGATTCGGAGCAATCGCACCACAACTCTACAATATGGAGCCATACTCAGAGCCTGAAAAACCTCTGGGAATAAAGCTGCCGCTCTATCAGATGGAAAATTATTAGCCCAACTTTCTCTTTAAAATTAAGGCTTCTCTCTTCAATCTAATGTGAAGCGGAATAAACTTCCCGCAGGGAATTGTTTTACCTTTTTCTATGGCTTGCAAAACATCATCTAGGCTGGAGTCATCCGCTTTAACAATTGTGTAGGCTGCGCCGACTTCCCTATAATAGTGTGCGTCGCTGCCAGCAACTTGCGGAAGCTTCAGCCTCGCAGCCAATCTCTTGGCGAAAAAGGTTGAAAAATAGAATGGGAAAGAAGATGCGTTCACAACTTCGATTGCATCGAATCTCCCAGACAATTTTCTTGCCCATCCCCTATAAACTGCAACGGGATGCGCTGCTATGGCTAATCCGCCATCATCATGTATAAGGTCGATTGTCTCGTCAATTTCAAGTCCGGATGGAATACGCATTTTTACGTTTAAAGCGAGAATATGCGCATTTTTAGCCGACACTTCAACTCCTGGGATTGCAATAAATCCATGTTTATTAAGCGTCTTCTCGAATTTTGCCCAGCCCCTTATGGTGTCGTGGTCTGTTATTGCTACTCCGTCCAGCTTCTTTTTTCGTAATTGCCAAATAAGCTCCTTAGGTGTAATCAACCCGTCATAAGAGTAGATAGTGTGTACGTGGAGGTCTAGTTTTAGGAGCAAAATTGGATTCACTATCTTATTTTACTTCCAACCTTTACTTGGCGTTCAGGCTGGAGTATGGCTATTGTTTCGCCGTCTTCGGCTGCCAATATCATAACTTGTGATTCTATTCCGAAAATCTTCTTGGGTTCAAGATTGGCTATTACAGCTACAAGTTTTCCTTCGAGTTCCTCTGGCTTATAGTAGTTGGCTATGCCAGCGACCGCTTGTCGAGGACTCTCCTCACCAATATCAATTAGGAGCCTCAACAAATTTTTGGAGCCTTCAACCCTCTCAGCCTTAACTATCTTTCCGATTCTTAGATCCATTCGGGAAAACTCTTCAAATGAGACCTTCTCCGATTTCATTCTAACTCTCTCCAACATAGCTTGAAGCTCTTCTTCATTAGCCTCCACCTTCCTGAATAAAGGTTTTGCCCTTCCAATTTTATGCCCAGCTGGCAAAGGTTTTAGAGCTTCTTCCCAGCGTTGTTCATGAACGCTTCCGGGCAAATTTAAGAGCTTCCAGAGTTTTTCGGCTGTAAATGGGATGAATGGAGCTAAAAGTATAGCTAGAGCCTTAACTATCTGCGCCGCAACGTACAGGACATTTGCAGCCTTTTGCCTATCCGATTTTATTAGATTCCAAGGTTCCTTCCTGTTTAAATACTGATTTCCAACCCGACTCAAATCAACAACTTCACGTAGGGCTTCAGCAAGCCTACAACTTTCAATACACGCGCCAACTTTGCCAACCTTCTCGTTTATAGTCTGCAAAATTCTTTCATCGTCTTTATCCAAATCTTTCGATTGCGGAATTTCACCCTTGAAGAATCTGTTTATAAAGGTTAAAGTGCGATGAATAAAGTTTCCAAGAGTATCATTTAGGTCGGAATTTACCTTTTCCAGAAATATGCTCCATGTGAAGCTTGCGTCGCGCGTTTCCGGCCTTATAGCGATTAATACGTATCGCCAGTAATCGGCTGGGAAGAGCTCTAGGGCTTCATCTATCCATATTCCTATTCTACGGCTTCTAGAAAACTTCTGGCCGTCCAAGAGCAAAAATTCTGTTGAATTAACATTCCATGGCAGATTATAGTCTTCTCCGGTTGCTAATAGCAGAGCTGGCAAAATTATGGTGTGGAATGGAATGTTATCCTTTCCAATGAAATATAGAGTCTTAGCTTCTTTGTCGAACCAGAACCTTTTCCACCCTTCCTCGTCGCCTTTCTTCTTGAAGTATTCTATTGTCGCCGAAACGTAGCCTAAAACAGCTTCAACCCATACATAAATGGTTTTCCCTTCAGCTCCCGGAAATGGTGCCGGAATCCCCCACTTGTTGTCTCTGGTCACCGGTCTAGGCTTCAATCCTTCTTTAATCAGGTTTAGGCTGAAGTTTCGTGCGTTTTCCGGGAATTGCTTGTTGTTTGAAATATATTCATAAAGCTTATCTGAAAATTTCGGCAAGTCGAAATACCAGTGCTTTGTCTTTCTTATTTCAGGTTTAGTTCCGCAGATTGAACACTTAGCTTCAATAAGCTTTGTGGGTTCAAGGAGTCTCCCGCAATTTTCGCATTGATCCCCACGGGCATTTTCATAGCCGCAGTATGGACATTTGCCTATTACAAACCTATCTGGTAGAAAACGTTTGCATTTCGGACAATAGGGCAGTTCAGTTTCCTTTGTGAAAATGTAGCCGTTTTTGTAAATCTTCATGAATGTTTCTCTAATAAACTGCTTATGCACTGGACTTTCAGTTCTCGTATAATTGTCGAGAGATAAACCCCATTTCTTGAACAGTTCCACAACTTGACCGTGTACTTTATCTGTTAACTGCTTGGGCGGAATTCCAAGCCTTATCGCCTCAACTTCTATAGGAGTTCCATGCTCATCAGAACCAGTAACATACAGAACCTCATCGCCCTTAAGCCTATAATACCTAGCGACTACATCAGCCGAAAGCAAAGACCCTATCAAAGTGCCGAGATGCGGTAAATGATAAATGTACGGCCACGCAGCCGTGACAAGAACCCTTCCGAGTTCGTTCCACCTCCACTAAGTTAAACTTAACAATAGCGGACAGAAATTTAAATGAAACGGATAGAAATTGTTCACTCTTCTTCCTCCTCAATTTTGAAAGGAAATTGAGGCTTGGGAGTAGCTTCTATTAATTTCTTAGCAGAAAGATTGATTGTAGCGGCTATGATAACCGCGGAAACTACGGTTAATATTATTTGAATAATCATCAAATTGAAGATTACATCTAATCCCACGATATTGTAAGAGGAAACAGT